>JAGNPP010000115.1 GCA_017989575.1 Chryseobacterium sp. | reverse complement strand
TTAATAAGCAGGATTCTGCGGGAAGTTTTTGTTTTGATTTAGGTCAATCACAATTTGAGGGATTGGTCTAAGGATCTTTAAATTTCCTCCATTTCCATTGAAGTTTGCCGCACTTGGGATTTTATAATTGTGAAGAACTGCGCGCTCAACCAATTTTCCAGTTCTTTTTAGGTCAAACCATCTTGTGTATTCTCCCAACATTTCTCTACCTCTCTCGTCCAAGATGTAATCGATGTTGAATTCAGCAGCTGTTGCAGGTGCTACACCAGCTCTAGCTCTTACGACATTCAATCTTTGCAAGCCTAGCGATGCATTTCCAGCTTTAAGGTAAGCTTCTGCTGCTGCCAAATAAGTTTCTCCCAATCTTGCAGTGATGATGTCTCTTGTGCTTACAGGACCTGTAGTTGCCGGAGTAGTTGTTGATGGATCATCAAATTTTTTCACAGGAATTGTTTGAGCATCAATGTTTTTAATCAATGTGTAGGCCGCAGAATATGTTCCCCAATCATGATAGACAAATAACGAAGATAATCTGGAGGCATTAGCTGTCATCCAAGCTGCTTTGTCTGCCGCAGTGAACCATTTCGGAGCATAGAAATGACGAACTTTTAAATTTGGATCTCCTGCGTTTCTATAGTAAGGATAATATAATATCGGTTTGCCATTAGACGCTTGCGGTAACTCCAAGATTTCGGTCATAAAAGTTGCATTCCATCTGGTATCACCTTTTTCAAAAAGTCCTAATGCATAATCTGTAGGACAAAGGTTGTAACTCCTAAGTGGAGCTCCTGTTTCTGCCGCGCCTCCTAAATAGGAACTAAAATAATAAAATTGTTTATTCCCAAGTGTAGTAGGAGACGTAGAGGTTGATGCCAGATCATACTGAACAGAAAAAATTGTTTCGGCTGTTAAATCTTTGTTTGATGGCATAAATATTTGGTCGTAAGGAACAGATAGCGCTTGTCCAGCAATTGCGGCATCTGCAAATGTTGCTGCTGTTGCAAAGTCTGTTGGTTTTCCAAAAGTTTCATATCCTCGTGTCAAATATACTTTTGCCAATAGGTCATTTACCGCTCTTTTGTTTACTTTTCCTGTGCTGCTATACGCAGATGTCCCAACTGTTGCAAGCGATGCTTCCAGTTCTGAGATGATATAATCGTACACTTGCTCTGCAGTGTTTCTGTCAAATTGTAAAACGGGAGATGTGAAATTTTCTGTCACAATTGGAACGCCTCCGTAGGTTTGAACCAGCAAGAAATAAGCATTGGCTCTTAAAAATCTTGCTTCTCCAACCAAGGTCGGAAGATTTGCGGTTTGTTGTGTAAGCGTGGAGTAATACATCGTCTTGTTGACAGACTGTATCAGCTGATAGCAAGTGGTGTAAAGTTGCTCTACGCCTTCTGCCGCTGGGATCAACTGTGTGTATTGGCTCAGTCCTGCCGGTTCTGGAGATCTTCCCTCTGCATACATATCTGTGCCTGCAACAAACAACCACGGATCGCCACCATAGATTCCTTTTTGCCAAGCGTAGTTTGTATTCACGAGCATTTGGAATCCTGATGCAGTTTTATAAGTTTCATCTGCGGAAACGAAAGATAGGTTGTCTTCCTCTATAAAATCATTGCAAGAAGTGAATAAAGTGGCAATGATACCTAATATGAATATTGATTTTTTCATGAGATTTAATATTTAGAATTTAGCACTTAAACCAAATTGAGTCGTAATAGAAGCAGGTCTATTGATACCGAAAGGTGATGATGCCCATTCTGGATCATAACCGTCGAATTTTGTGAAGACAAATGGATCCAAAACGTTTACGTAGATTCTTAAAGAATTAATTTTCAGCTGGCTTAACAAGTTGTTGCTGAATGTGTATCCCAAAGATATGTTTTTAACTTTTACAAAAGAAGCATCTCTGTAGAAAGCCATTCCGGATGCCCAGAAAGCACCTGCACCTGTAGCTTGTGGTCCTGGTCTTGGGTTCTGTGTGTTAGGATTTGCGTCTATTCCTGTACCGTTTGTTGGGATGAAATAGTCCATTTTTATTTTTTGTCTTCCTCTGTCGGTTGTGTCTGCAAAGTTTCTGTGGAAAGTACTCAAAACAGTTTGTCCTTGGCTAGTAATCACAGAGAAGTTGAAATCAAAATTTCCAAACGTGATTTTATTGTAGAAACTTCCTTGCCATTTAGGAACAGAGCTTCCTATGACAGTTCTGTCGTTCGCATCAAATTTACCATCCCCATTCAAATCCTTTGGTTTTGCCATACCCGGATTTTGACCAAAAGTTGCGGCCTGAGCAGCTTCACTTTCTTGCCAAACACCATCATAAACATAGTTGTAATTCGGGTTCAAACTTTCTCCCAAAATCAAATTATTTCCAATATCACTTACTTGATTTTGGCCATAAATAGAAACTAATTCATTAACATTTTTTGAAAACGTGAAAGTGGTCTCCCACGATACTTTCTGGCTTTGTATATTTTTGGTTGTTAGCAAAATCTCGACTCCTTTGTTGCTGACGGATCCTACATTTGAAAAAGTATATCTCCAGCCCGTTTCCGCTGGCAATTGTTGCTGATAAATCAGATCTTTCGAAAATCTGTCATACACATCTACCGTACCGGTGATTCTATTTCTCAAAAACCCAAAGTCTAAACCGAAATTTAGTTCACGCGTCTTCTCCCAGGTTAGATTACTGTTCGCCAATGCTGTGGTTTGCCATCCGGACACTAGATTTGCGCCGTTTGCATAAAAAGTTTGCTGGTTAAGATAGGCTTGTGTTGTGTATGGTTCAACATTGTCATTTCCCGTATATCCCAAACTGGCTCTCAGTTTCAAATCTGAGACGATGTTATTATTTTCTAAGAAAGATTCTTTACTAATTCTCCAACCTAATGCAACGGAAGGAAAATTGGTCCACTTGTTACCTTCGGAAAGTACAGACGAGCCATCATATCTCGTAGAGGCCGTTAGTAGATACTTTCCCTTGTAGGCATAGTTCAATCTTCCTGCAAATGAGTTTAAAGTTTTCTTTGCATAACCAGAATTGATTTGATAACTTGTTGGTAATCCAGAACCTATGTTATAAATTCCAGTGTCGAATGGCTGGCCATTTGAGTAAGAATATGACGATACATCCTCTGTATAGTACTGACTTTGCAATAACAATAAACTAAAGTCGTGATCGTCACCAAATGTATGTTTCATATCAATTTGATTATCCCAAGTGTAATTGAAGTTGTCCATTCTTCTGATGGAAGACGATCTAAGATTAGTTGCTGCAACACCAGCATTGGTTTCTGCTCCGTATGCAGCGCCAAGTTGAGTATTAGTAAAACCTGTGGCGAATGTTGTTTTAAAGGATAACCATTTTTTTGCCTGATATTGAAAAAATACATTGGCTATACCTTGCAAGACTCTCTCAGTTTGACTAGAATTAGCGATTTCACTCAGCGGGTTTGGAGTACTTGTTTTATCGATGGCCCACGTTCCATTAGGATAAGTTAATTTTCCCGGAAGAAAAAATCTTGTTCCTACAAGTTCCTTCCCATTGGCATCTATCGCCCAAGGCGACATCAATGGACTTAATCTGAAAGCTTCCTGCATTGCAAGATCACTTCCTAGTTCCGTAGTGATTTTTGCAACAGTAATATTTGCTCCTGTTGAAAATTTATCATTAATCTTGTGAGTAATTCCTAATTTTAAATTATATTTTTCCTGAGAATCATTATCAATCAAACCTTCGTCTTTTTGAACACCGAACGCCAAATTATACGCCAGCCCATTGTCAGATCTTCCAGAGAGATTTAGATAATGGTTTTGAATTGCGCCTGGTCTTAGAACTGCATCATACCAATCAAAGCTGTAGCCGCTATTGGCTCTCTGAACTAATACTGGACTTCTATTCCCTGCTAGGCCAGCCAGCTGCTCTGGAGTTTGCGTTAGAGGATTAGCACTCATATAAGCAACTTGGTGAAACTTCCACCACTCGGCTCCATTCATCATCTCTGGTAGTCTTGTTGCATTTTTGACACCAAAAGATGTATCAAACTGAACAGAAAGTCCTCTTTTGGCAGAGGTTCCACTTTTTGTAGTCACAATTACAACACCGCTACCTCCTCTTGATCCATATATTGCAGCAGACGATGCATCTTTTAAAACATCCATCCTAGCAATATCTCTCGGGTTAAGAAAATCGATATTGTCCATGGGTACACCATCTACTACGTAGAGAGGGCTACTTCCGATTAGCGAGTTATTTCCACGTATTACCATACTGAAGCCGTCTCCAGATCTGCCTGTATTAGAATTAATGTTTACCCCAGGCGTGCTTCCTTGGATTGCTTCTAAAGGACTTGTGGTGTTTCTTTCCTCGATAGTTTTAGAATCAATCGTACTTACTGATCCAGTAACATCGGTTTTTTTGACGCTACCATAACCAACTATTACTACCTGCTCAATCTCTTTTTCATTGCTGCTTATCGTGTCACTCGGAACAGCTTCCTGAGCAAAGGCAACAGTGGAAGACAATAAAAAGAAGACTGCAATTTTTTTCCGAAAATGTAAACTGGTTTTCGTGAATTTTTCTTGTGGCATAACTTTGAGTTTTTTCATTAAATTTTGACTTCGATGCAATCGATTGCACAACACTAAAAAATCTTTTTCCTATATTAACACTTTTTCAATATACTGTTACATATATGTTAACAAAAACAATGTTAATTTTATAATGAATTGATTTTCAATTGGAAAAATTTTAAAGTGTTAACAGATTTTGTGTATTTGAATTCAAAAATTGCGGATTTTCATAAAAAGAACAAAAAAAAAAATCACTCAAAAAACAAGTTAAAAATGAGAATTGCACAAAATGTAAAAAAAATGATAAAAATCATTGTTATTTTTGATGAAGATAAAAACTTGAGAATTTCATTATCAAAAATAAATGGAATGTTCACTTTTTTAGGTAGGAAGATTTAAAGAAGATTATAATTTCAATTGATATTTCAAACCTCAATAATTCAACAATCAAACACAAAAAAGCATCCGAATTATCAGATGCTTTAATATGATTATTTTTTTATTTAGAAAGAGTAAGAAACTCCGAAACTCCCGTTGTTTCCAGCTTCTACAAAGGCTCCCCAATTCTCTGTGAAGAAATATCTGGCACCAATGTAAACGGCCAAACCAAAGTTTCTGCCGGCAACACCAACGTTAGCGCCTGGATAGATGTCTAATTCTGCCGGCAAGGCCAAAGTCTCCTGCAAATGGAAACCTACTCTGGCAAACACAAATGGATTATCGTCCTTTTCATTGAAGTAAACATTTGCGCCCGCACCTACGGAAATCAAACTGGTGAGTCCATAATCATAAGTTGCGGTAGGTCCGGTTCCAAATCCCCAAGCATTGATTCCACCTTGTGCTTTCTGGTCGCCAGCGCCTGTCCACGCTTGTGAAAATCCAAATACACTCAAATTAATTGCTGCAATGGCAAGTATCTTTTTCATATGCAAAACTATTATTGTTTTTAAGGCCAAACATAATCGCTCTCATCTTAATCTCTGTTTTTCAGAAATTTTTGGAAAGACGATTTCATCAGTATTTAAATTAAAAATATAGATTCAGAAACGGAGATTTTTAGTTTTTATTTCTTTTAGCACCGAATGAAAAAAGCAGATAAAACAAAAACGGGAGAATGAAAATACTTCCCAAAAGTAGCGCCCAACCTAGAGCTTCAATTGTTTTCGGGGCGGCACTTTCATCAAAAAGAGAAAGCGAAGTTCCGTTGGCAAAAAGAATAATGTCGGGATTGTGCTGATAGGTCGCTGCCACAAGAATCATCACAATTTGAAATCCACCCAGAACTCGCGCAATCAGAAAATTACTTTTTTTAATAGACTCATTGGTAAAGAGTAAACTCACGGTTGCCAGTGTGATCGCAATGATTCCCAGTGCTTTGGAGAAAATCCATTGCAGTAGAGGAATGTCAGAGTAATGGGAGCTTACGAAAACCAAAACTCCTGTCACTACAACGTACAAAGCGGTTTGTCTGGTTTTGCGGATCATAATGGGCAAAGCATCGCTGTATCTCGCTTCGTGGAGAGAAAACAACGACGCCAGATAAGCGCAAAGTGAAACGGTAAAAAACCCGACACAAGCTCCAAAAAGATTGAACCAACTGAAAATGTAGAGGCTCAGAAAATCCTTTGCTTCAGTATCTATCGAGCCAGAAATGGTTGCAGCGGCGATGATTCCTATGAAAAAAGGCGTCAGCAAACTGGAGTAATAAAAAATCTGAGTGTACAGTTTTTGCCAGCTGTCTTCCACCGCGTCGTAATTTCTAAAGGTAAAAGCCGTTCCTCGGGCAATGATTCCAACCAGCATCAAAACCAAAGGAATATGCAGATAGGTAGAAACCGTGGTGTAAATCGTAGGGAAACCTACAAATAAAATCACCACCGCAATGATGAGCCACATATGATTCGCTTCCCAAATAGGTGCGATGGAATTGGACATTATTTTTTTCGTTTTGTCCCTGTAGGATTTTCTCGAAAACAATTCGATGATGCCCGCGCCAAAATCTGCGCCGCCCGTTATCAAGTACAGGCAAATCGAAACCCACAGAAATGCAATTACAACGTAGATCATTTTTTAAGTTTTAATGTTTTTCGCCTTTAGGATTATAATTAGGATCGGTAGGATCGTATAATTTCGGCACCATTTTGATTTGTCTTAAAAGCAAAAACGTAATAATCAATGATAAAGACATAAAAATCAATGTGAAAAAGTAAAATGAATATTGGATTCCCGGCATCGGTGTCACAGCGTCAATTGTTCTCATGATGCCGTAGATGATCCACGGTTGTCTTCCAACTTCTGTCACAGTCCAGCCAGCTTCCAAAGCAATGTATCCGAATGGAATTGCCACGACAAACATCTTCAAAAACCAAGATTTCGTGAGCCAATGTTTCTTCCAAAAACTGGCAATCAGATACAAAATTCCAATTCCCATCATCACCATTCCGAAAAATATCATAATCTGAAAAGCGTAATGAACCACCGCAACTGGAGGCCATTCGTCTCTCGGAAAATCTTTCAGACCTTTCACTTCAGAATTAAAATCTCCGTCTGCCAGAAAACTTAGAACTTTCGGAATTTTTATCGCGTATTTTACTTCTGCAGTTTCTTCATCCGGAATACCGCCAATCACGAAGCTTGCGCCCTTTTCGGTTTCGAAATGTGCTTCCATTGCTGCCAATTTGATTGGTTGCCTTTTTGAAACAGATTTCGCCGCGACATCACCACTGATGGGCGCCAACAACGCTCCGATGATTGCAAATCCAGCCGCAATCCTAAATGCTTTGGTATGGAAAACCTCATTTTTCTTTTTCAAAATCATCAAAGCGTGGATTCCTGCAACAGCAAATCCAGTCGCTGCAAATGCGGCCACCGTCATATGAAAAGCCTGTGGAAACCAAGCCTCGTTGAACATCGCTTTTATGGGGTCGATGTTCAGATATTCACCATTAATATAATCAAAACCTGCTGGACTATTCATCCACGCATTCGCTGCTACCACGAGAATTCCGGAAGCTAATCCGCTCACGCCGACCACGACGCCACAAAACCAATGAAACCATTTGTTGAATTTTTCCCAGCCATAAAGAAAGAA
>JAGNPP010000372.1 GCA_017989575.1 Chryseobacterium sp. | reverse complement strand
GTGTTGCAATCTACGATTAGTATTGCGGCATTGGTAAAAGCGGCGGCACAACAAAAAATGCCCGCAGTTGCCATGACGGATCATGCGAATTTGATGGGTGCTTTCCATTTTGTCCGTGATATTTTATATCATAATAAAGCGGTTGAAGCCAAAAATAAAGCGGCTATCGAAAATGGTGAAGAACCTACTGAAGTTCCGATGAAGCCAATTGTGGGTTGTGAATTTTTTGTGTGCGAAGACCATAAAAATAAGTCAGTAAAAGACAATGGGTACCAAATCGTACTTTTGGCGAAGACAAAAAAAGGCTATCATAATTTGGCTAAAATGTCGTCGATTGCTTATACAGAAGGTTTTTACTATGTCCCAAGAATAGACCGAAAAGTCATTCAGGAATTCAAAGAAGATATTATTGTTTTGTCTGGAAATCTTTATGGTGAAATCCCAAATAAGATTTTAAACATTGGTGAAAACCAAGCCGAAGAAGCCTTGCTTTGGTGGAAAAACGAGTTCAAGGAAGATTTCTACATTGAAGTAATGCGTCACAATCAAGAAGATGAAAATAGGGTGAATGCGTCTTTGATTTCATTGGCAAGGAAACACGATGTCAAAATTATTGCGACAAACAATACCTTTTATATAAATAAAGAAAATTCGAATGCACACGATATTTTGTTGTGTGTGCGAGACGGCGAAAAGCAAACTACACCAATAGGCCGTGGTCGTGGCTATCGTTACGGATTGCCGAATCAAGAATACTATTTCAAGTCGGGAGACGAAATGAAACAGCTTTTTGCAAATTTGCCCGAAGCGATTTCGAATATTTCGGAGATTGTGGATAAAATTGAAATTTTCGATTTAGCTCGTGAAGTTTTACTTCCAAAATTTGAAATCCCGGTTGAATTTAATAATCCCGAAGATGCAGTTGATGGCGGTGTGCGAGGTGAAAATGCGTATTTAAGACATCTTACTTTTGAAGGAGCAAGAAGACGATATCCCGTAATTACTGAAGAAATTCAGGAACGATTGGATTTTGAATTGTTAACGATTTCCAATTCTGGTTATCCGGGTTATTTTCTGATTGTACAGGATTTAATTGCTGAAGCGAGAAGTATGGGCGTTTCTGTAGGGCCGGGAAGGGGATCTGCGGCAGGATCGGTGGTAGCGTATTGTTTGAAAATCACCAATATTGATCCATTGATGTACAACCTGCTTTTTGAGCGTTTCCTGAATCCGGATCGTGTGTCACTACCCGATATTGATATCGATTTTGATGATGAAGGACGAAGCAGTGTAATGGATTATGTGATTCGAAAATATGGGTCGAAACAAGTAGCACAAATTATCACCTATGGTAAAATGGCTACGAAATCAGCCATTCGAGATACGGCTCGTGTGCTGGATTTGCCGTTATTTGAAGCCGATAAAATTGCGAAATTGATTCCAGGGATGATGCCTTCCAAGTGGAATTTAGCGCGCTTTTTGAACGAAGATGAAAATCTGATTAAAAAAGCGGTTCGTCCGGAAGAATACGATAAAATAAAAGAATTAATAGGTCTAGCTAATGAAGATGATTTGGGTGGAGAAACCATTCAGCAAGCCAAAGTTTTAGAAGGGAACTTAAGAAATACTGGGATTCACGCTTGTGGAGTAATTATTACGCCAAGTGATATTACCAATTTTGTTCCTGTGGCTACTGCCAAGGATTCCGATTTGTATGTGACCCAATTTGACAACTCGGTTGTGGAAAGTGCCGGATTGCTGAAGATGGACTTCTTGGGTTTGAAAACCCTGACTCTGATAAAAGATACCGTTAAATTAGTAAAATATAGAACTGGAATTGATCTTGATCCAGACACGTTTCCGATTGATGATTTAAAAACGTATGAGCTTTTTCAACGCGGAGAAACGGTAGGGATTTTTCAGTATGAGAGTCCGGGAATGCAGAAATACATGAAGGAATTGAAACCAACAGTATTTCCCGATTTGATTGCGATGAACGCGTTATATCGTCCGGGACCGATTGCTTATATTCCGAGTTTCGTAAAAAGAAAAAATGGCGAAGAGGAGATTATTTATGACCTTGATGCCTGTGAAGAATTACTAAAAGATACTTACGGAATTACCGTTTACCAGGAACAGGTAATGCTCTTGTCTCAAAAACTGGCAGATTTCTCGAAAGGTGATGCCGACGTTTTGCGTAAAGCAATGGGAAAAAAGCAAAAAGACGTTTTGGATAAAATGAAACCCAAATTTATCAGTCAGGCTGCCTCCAAAGGTCATGCCGAAGATAAACTGGAGAAAATATGGAAAGACTGGGAAGCCTTTGCGGAATATGCCTTTAATAAATCACACTCAACTTGTTATGCTTGGATTGCATACCAAACAGCATTTTTGAAAGCGAATTATCCTGCCGAATATATGGCTGCGGTTTTGTCCAATAATATGAGTGATATCAAGCAAGTTTCGTTCTTTATGGAAGAGTGTAAACGTATGGGATTGCAGGTTTTAGGACCTGATGTAAATGAG
>JAGNPP010000114.1 GCA_017989575.1 Chryseobacterium sp. | reverse complement strand
TTGCAGAACTCGTCACGTCTAAAATTTCTTTCAAATTCAATCTTAAATTAATTCGAGGCGAAATATTATAAATCGTATTCGTGAATTGCACGCCATCTACAAAGCCTTTTCTATGCGCATAACTTGAGAAAAATGAAGGCGAAATCCGAAACTGATTTTTGTTCCACTTATAAGTTTTTGAAAAGCGAGTGTCCCAACTCAAGTTTTTGTTTCCGCTAATGTTGGCATAAGTTCTGAACTGTCGTCCAGTATCGTCGTAGAAAGAAAAATCAGAAATGTTATTATCGGTATAATCGAATTTTAATTTCGCAGAGTAAGTAATGTTTTTTGGAAGATTTCTATTCACAAAATAGATTGAACTTGTGTTTTTCCAAGTGCTTTTCAAATCCGGATTTCCTTGTGTGGTAACCAACGGATTGGAAATATCTGTGAAAGGATTGAGCGCAGTCATCGTCGGAGTTGTGAAATTGCTTTGGTTGTACAACTCCAAAGATTTGCTGCTAGAAAAATTATAGGTGAACCTTGTTTCATAATTTGGAAACACAAAATTTCTTTTAAAATTGATATTCTCATTATTGAAAATACTTTGAAAATCATTCGCATTGAAATCCAAATGAGCATTGAAGAAAAACCGGAATTTGGTCTTATTCAAATCATAGCCAACAACAGCGTTTAGGGCATTGATGTCTTGATTGATTGTGTTGGAAAGCAACGAGTTGTAGATTGAAAATTCTTCCGAATCTGTATCAAAATCATTAACTTTTCTGTCGTTTCTCAAGGACAAAGATTTGTAAGTCAATTCTGTGGAAACGATTGCCGAGTCAGAAACAGGCTCGTCATATCTTACATTAAACGAGAAATCTGTGTTTTGTTTTTTGGAAATCGAACGCTGATTTCGGTAATCATTTTCTTCGGGAGATTGATGGAAAATTGTCGTCGTCAAATTATAATCTGTTCCGCTGTTTTCTGTAAAATTACCATCAACCGACGCGGAAAAAGTTCTTCTTTCTTTCCTGAATTTCTTTGTGATTCCCAATGATTGAGAAAACCCATTGTTGATGGATTTTTGTTTCACAGAACCCGAGCTGGAGTTCAGCAAAACGTCGTCTCGCAAAGTGGAGGATTGATTATTGGCATCGCTTTCCGTGATGTTGTTGTTGAATCCAGTAGAGAAAATCAAGTTGGTGAATTGATCCAATTTGAGAACCGCATTGGAGCTGAATCCCAATCTTTGATAACTGCGGTTGTCAGAACGTTCTGTGTTTCTATCCAATTTGTAGTCTGGCAAAAAAGTCGTCCGCGCGGTTTTGGAATAAGTTTCCGTATTTCTTTCGTAGTAATTGGCGTTTAAACGTTCCAAATCGAGATTGTCAAATTTGTCAGAATAAGTAACGTTTATCACCGAAGTTCTAAAGATTCCTGTTCCAGAACCAGTTTTACCAGATAATCCCGAATTGATATTATTAGAACCTGCAGAAATTGCCAGTTTGGAATCTTGCTTTGTTTTGGTGAAAAATAGCGCGCCGTCATAGCGGTTGTTGGATCCATAACCCAGTCTGAGATTGGTCAAAATTCCTTGGCGGTTTTTTGTGTCCATTTCAAAATTGACAGTCAAACTATCTGCGATTGGTGCTCGGCCGGTCAATTCTTGCTCCTTGGTTTTGGAGGTGGTAACTTGGATTTTTTTGATGATGTCTGCGGGAATGGTTTCCAGTTCGGTTTTTCCGTTTTTATCGAACAGTGGTTTTCCGTTGATGTGGATTTTGCTCACAGATTTTCCGTTGACCGTAATTTTTCCATCGCTATCGATTTCTGCTCCGGGAATTTCTTTTATTAATTCATCAATTTTCGAATCAGGTTTTACTTTCAGAAAAGAAGCGTTGTATTCAACCGTATCTTTTTTGATTTTTACAGGAGCCACAGTAATTTGAACTTCTTCGATATTGGTAATCAGTTCTTTATTAAGTTTAATTGCTCCGAGATTTTCATTTTGATGAATCGATTCGAATTTTCGGGTAAAAGTTTTCAATTTATCGCCCGAAATCTGAAGAAAGGAAGCTTCTTTCTGCTCAGGAATTTTTAAACTAAAGTTTCCACTTTTGCTCGTCCCGATGAAATTGATAATGGAGGAATCTTTTTGCTTCATCAATGAAACAGAAACATTTTCCAAAGGATTGTTGTTTTCGTCAAAGACTTTTCCATCTACGCTGTAAGTTTGAGCATTCAGTTTCAGAAAAGCAAAAATGAAAACAAGCCAGAATTTTTTCATCAAGTATTTTTAGTTTTTAGCTTTCAAAAATAGAAAAAACCCCTGAAAAATCAGAGGTTTCATCTTTATTAAGTTGTTTTGAAATTAAGCTTTCAAATATCTTGCATAAGCATAACCTTCCTCGCCATCAGCTGTTTTGATTTTCCACCAGTCATCAGAAGATTGCTCTACCAAAGTTACAGTTTCGCCTTTTGCTGCTTTTCCTACGATAGAAGCATCTGTTGAAGGTTCTTGACGGATGTTTAGGTTAGAATCGTCTGTCGCAACAGTCAAAGAAGCGCCAACTGCCAATCCAGAAACCTGCACATCTACATTGATATCAGTAGCAGTGTAAGAAGGGTCGATTGCGCCTAAAGCATTCCAAACTGAATCTTTGGAAGCGCTGTTAGTAGCTTTTCCTGTGATGTACAAAACGCCATCCTGCTCTTGAACAGAAAGATCTGAAAGTCCGGCAGACTGAGCTGCTGAAACTACGCTTGCGTATTTATCTTGTAAACTCATAATTATTTAACTGTGATTTTGTTGTCGTATTTACCAATTTTAAGAGCGTCTACAGACTCTTTCACTTTTCTAGCGTTTGCAGAAGTTGTAGAACCAGTCAATGTCAAAGTTCCTGCAACATCTTCAGCTTTTACGCCTGGGATGTCTTTTAGCGCATCATTCACTCTTTGCAACACAGCTGCATCCACCATATTCACTTCTACCGGTGCTGCTGCGGGAGCTACAGTTGCCATATCGTGAACCTCTTTTACGCCCTCTACTTTTTTCAAAGCTTCGATAGCAGCTAGTTTGTCAGCTTCAGTTGCGAAAACGCCACTTAAGTGTGCTTGTCCTTCTTTCACTTCCACAGAAGTTCCAGGATAGGATGTGATCACTGTTGTTGCCTGCGATGTCAAATCTGCATCAGAGACTTTCTTTTTACAAGAAACGGCTGTCATAGAAACCATCAAGGCAAGAGCAGCGATTTTAAATGTTTTTCTCATAGTATAAAATAATTTTAGTTGTGCTTTTATAAGAATGAAAATTGATGCCAAAGAGGTAGAATTTTATAAATTCTTCAACAACTTTTCAAACTTTCACTAAGGGTAAAATTAATTTATTTTTTTGTTCCACCGATAATTTTAATTAAAATTAACAGAATTGAAGATGAGAATGTTAAACTTGGAAAAATAGATTTGATAATTAAAATTTTAAAATATATTTAAGTTTCTGAAGATATTCTTTTATGGTTGAGTTAGAGTGTGAAATTTGAAATTAAATTTATTTAATCCTCAAAAATTCTTTCGCTAATTCAATCATTTTCGGGTCGCCGGTGTATTTTCCTTTTTCGTCGGAAAGTTTCACGGTTGGAATCCATTCGTTGTTAATGCCTTTTACGCTGATGAGTTTCATTACGATGTTCATTGGTTTCAGTCCAACATCATTCGTAAGATTGGTTCCGATTCCGAAAGAAATTCCGATTCTTCCTTTGCAGTAGTTCGTGATTTCTTCCACTTTTTCAAGATTCAGTCCGTCTGAGAAAATAATGTATTTAAATAATGGATTGATGCCTTGTTTCTGATAATGCGCAATCGTTTTGTCAGCAAATTCCAAAGGGTCGCCGCTGTCGTGACGAACGCCATCAAACAATTTCGCAAATTTCTTATCGAACTGTTGGAAGAAAACTTCCGTAGTATAAGTATCGGAAAGCGCAACACCCAAATCACCGCGGTAAACATCCACCCAATTTTCCAACGCGATAGAATTTGCCATCTTGAAACCAAATTCCGCCGCGTGAAACATAAACCATTCGTGCGCGTGTGTTCCAATTGGTTTTACGTTGTAAAGCATTGCCAAATGGACATTCGAAGTTCCTGTAAAAGTAGATTTTTTATCCTGAATCAAAGCGTCCATTACCAATCTGTGAACTTTGTAAGAATGTCTTCTTCGAGTTCCAAACTCCGCAAACGGAACACCAAGTTCTGTAAGATGTACAGCTTTTTCGACGGTTTTATCAATGACTTCCTCGTTGGTTTGTCTTTCCAAATGATTCATTTCGTAATGCAATTCACTGATGAGTGCCAACAAAGGAACTTCCCAAAGAATTGTTCTGTACCAAAGTCCTTCGACAGATACTTTCAGTTCGGTTCCGGTTTGTTCAATTTTAACTTCGGAAGGGTCATAATGAAAACCTTCCAGAAAATCAAGATAGGGTAGAGCAAGATATGGGCAAGTGACTTTCAGATATTTCTTTTCGTCTTTAGTCAGTTTCAGTTCTGCCATTGCGTTGACAGATTTTCTGAGTTCGTCTGCAAAACCTTCCGGAAACTCGTGTTTTCCACGGTTGATGAATTCGTATTTTACAATTTCGTTGGTAAATAATTTCACGACTGCATTTTGCATTGTGATTTTATAAAAGTCATTATCTAGAATAGAATTCAGCCGAACTTCGCGCATAAAAATATCGTTTACACAAATCTAAGGAATTTTAGTAGTGTGGAGAAATTAACGCAAAGGCACAAAGGATTTATTATTAAAGTGCTATGTGGTAAGGCACAAAGTTTAATATTATTAAAAAATCAAAGATTTTCTTGTGCCTTGAAGAATTAAGAAGAAAAATAACTCCTTGTGCCTTTGTGTTCTCTCTTTATCGCATTATAAAATTTACATTCCTTACTTTTGCAAAAATGATTTGAAATGGTAAAAGCGCTGATGTATTTTGTGGTCGGAACATTAATTAGTTTTTTCCTGAGACGTCTTACAGGAAGTCCGATAGATTTCTGGGTAGAAGTTTATGTGGCTTCTGCTTTTGGAATTGGTTGGGGACTGGCATATTTTGTTGACCATCCTGAGTGGCCTTTGCCAAAGAAAATGGGAATTTCTTTTATAGGTATTATTTTCCTAGTTGTTTTAGGATTGCTCCGTTTTGATTTCGAAACGGCGATTTCTTCCATTCTCAAATTCTCTACAGTTTTCGTTGCTTATTATATGATAGCGAGTTTCCGAGAAAGTAAATCGTTGAGGTATTGATTAGCCGATAGCATTTGGCTTTTGGCAATTTGCTTTCAAATCGACACCTGTAATTTATAAAAAAGCCAGACTTCTAAGGAAATCTGGCTTTTGCTTTTTTAATGAATCATCAGGAAACTTATGAATGCTAATCCTATTACTAAAAATATAAAAGCAAAATAATTAATCCAAAGCGTTATAAATCCGATGATTAAGCTTACTCTTTTTTGAGTTTGATAAACTCTTTTATGAGCTATGAAAAAGTAGATGATATCATAAATTAAAATACAGACAATTCCTAAGTATAAAAGTTTGTTGATTGCGGATATGTTAGAGTATTCTGTGATTTTATACAATAATAATGAAAGTAGTAAAGATAGCAACAGAAAGGAAAAATAATGTAGTGTAAAAATACCGTGATCAAAATACCACCATCTTTTTTTGTTATGAAACAACCATAAAATAAAAGCGAAAATCGGGAGGTAAATGAAAAGTGCTTTTGGAAGATTATGAATAGTTGTTTCTATGAATCCAGTTAAAATCTCACTTTTTTTGTAGCCTTCCTTTTGTAGTTCAGTAAGTTTATTCGAAATAGGTCGGTTGACGAAATTGTTATCCGAAATGATGACTTCATTGTCCTGTAGTTTCTGGTCCAAATCCAAAGTCCTTTCAATTTGATTGATTTTTGAAGAGTCTGTAAGAGCAGTGTTGAGTTTTGCGATATAGATACTGTCTTCTTTAGTTAGCTTTTCTTTGGTCTTAGTGTCATTAATGACTTTTTGTATTTCTGATATTTTGTCCTTTTGTGAAAATAACTTTGTCTTGCCTTTTCCTGCAAAATTAGTATCAAAAGGTGGAAACACTGCAAACAGAAAAAATGTAATAAAACTGACAAAAATATAAAGCTTCACCGGTGGAACAAATTGCTGTCTTTTTCCTTCCAGATAAGTGGATGTCAATTTTCCAGGTTTGAAGAACAAGTTTTTCATCGTTCCCCAAAATTGCCCATCGTAATGCGTGAAGTCCTCTATGAAATGAGTGATGAGGAAATGGAAAGGCTGTTTCGTTTCGATGTTTTGTTGACCGCAATGTGGGCAATAATGTTCCTCGACAGTGTGTCCGCAATTCAGGCAGTCTTTTTCTTCTCTCAGTTTTCCGTGGCTCATTTTAGAATTTTCACCAAAAATATAAAAAAGCAACCTTATATAAGAAGTTGGATATTAATTAATTTTTAAAATCCGGATGAGAATTTATTTCAATAACTCATTAATAATTAGAAATTTAAAATCTTTTTTGCGGATAAGTTTTTCATCCGAGAAAATTTTGCTACCTTTGCACACCCGTAAGGGAAAATTATGTTTAATCGTAAACGATAAATTGTGAATACATTAAGTTACAAAACAGTATCGGCAAACAAGGCTACAGCAAATAAAGAATGGGTTGTTGTAGATGCTGCTGAGCAACCGTTGGGAAGACTAGCTTCTACCGTTGCAAAGATTTTGAGAGGTAAGCACAAAACGAATTACACACCACACGTAGATTGTGGAGACAATGTAATCGTTTTGAACGCTGGGAAAGTTACACTTTCCGGAAACAAGTGGGCAGATAAAACTTACATCTGGCATACAGGATATCCTGGTGGTCAGAAGTTTATGACTGCTGAGGAGCTTAAGAAAAAAGATGCTCTTAAAGTATTAGAAAGATCTGTAAAGGGAATGCTTCCTAAAAACAGATTAGGTTCGGCTTTATTCAAAAACCTTTATCTATATGAAGGAACTGAGCACAAACACGAAGCGCAGCAGCCAAAAGTAATCAATGTTAACGAATTCAAATAATTAATATGTCTACAGTACACAAAATCGGAAGAAGAAAAACTTCTGTTGCAAGAGTGTTTGTTAAGCCAGGAACTGGTAACATCACGATAAACGGTAAAGATGCTAAGACTTATTTCTGTACAGATGTTTTGGTTTACAAAGTGAATCAGCCATTTTTGTTGACAGAAACACTTGAGCAATACGATCTTAAAGTTAATGTTTTTGGTGGAGGAATCACTGGTCAGGCTGAGGCTATCAGACTAGGTGTTTCTAGAGCATTGTGCGAAATCAACGAAGAATTCAGATTGGCGCTTAAGCCACACGGATTGTTGACTAGAGATGCAAGAATGGTAGAGAGAAAAAAACCAGGTCAGAAAAAAGCGAGAAAGAGATTCCAATTCTCAAAACGTTAATTTTCAAGTTTCAAGATTTCAGACACAAGATTCAAGACTTTATGTTTTCTTCTTGGTTCTCGATTCTTGGTTCTATTTATCAACAAAATATTGCCCGTTACGTTTAGCATCCAAACTTTACTCCCATCTAAAGTAAAGTTGATTGCAGAAAAGCGGAAAGTAAACTAACAAAAAACAAGAAAACATGGCAAAAGCAAATGTAAAAGACCTTTTAGAG
>JAGNPP010000371.1 GCA_017989575.1 Chryseobacterium sp. | reverse complement strand
TCGGTGTTCCATCTGAAACGTAGATGATTCCACACTTTTTATAACCGAGTTTTTCTAAGACTTTTTGCATCGCAACATTGGTTTCGTGGGTATCAATTCTGATGTTTGGGATTTGCTGGAAACTCCATTCAAAGCAGAATCTTGCTAAGCCTTTTGCCTTTCCGTTGGATGCCAATCTGTGGATAACGCCGTATTTTTCGTCATTCAGCCAAGTGCCGTTTTCAATGATTTTATAATTCGGGTCTTCGCCAATGATGAGACAAAAAGTTCCCACCAATTCTCCATTTTCTTCGATTACAAATTGTTGATTATCCTTGATGTCATTCAGGATTAATTCTCTCTGAGGATAGCCATTTGTCCATTGGATTGTGTTTCCACTTTGGCGCATCAACTCTCGGGAGTGGTCTATCATTTCCATCAAAGAATCTATTTCGTCGGCTTTTGCTTTTCTAATTTCCATTTTCAAAGAATTAATTATTACAAAAATAACAAACTTAAAGCTCCAAGAAAGCAGGAATTATCGTTGTGTTTCAGAAAAAAAACTATATTTGCTAATCTTAACAAAAATTAACAATTAAAATATGGATACAGCCGTTCAAGCGAAAACCAAACACCCAAAAGGTTTATGGGTACTTTTCGGAACAGAAATGTGGGAGCGTTTCAATTTCTACGGAATGCGAGCTTTGCTTACTTTGTTTATGGTAAACTCTCTCCTCATCAAGGAAGCAGATGCCGCAATCATCTACGGAGGGTTTTTGGCCTTGTGTTATTTGACCCCACTTTTAGGCGGTTTTATCGCTGACAAATACATTGGAAATAGAAATGCAATCTTAGTTGGAGGAACCTTGATGGCACTCGGTCAATTGTTGTTATTCTTCAGTGCTTCAACGTTTTCAGCGGATCTTGGTACAGCAAAAGGATTGATGTGGTTGGCATTATTCATCATTATTTTCGGAAACGGATTCTTCAAACCGAACATTTCATCGATGGTTGGAAGTCTCTATCCGAAGCAAGAGAAGTCAAAACTGGATTCTGCTTTTACGATTTTCTATATGGGAATCAACATCGGAGCGTTCTTGGGACAATTCATTTGCCCATATTTAGGTGATGTGAAAGATGCTGGTGGCGTGAGAGATATCTTCGCTTTCAAATGGGGATTCTTGGCCGCTTCTATCGCAATGTTGATAGGAACTGTCACTTTCTTCATCCTTAAAAATAAATATGTAGTAACGCCGGAAGGCCGACCAATTGGTGGATTGCCAAAAAACAATACGAGCGAAGATTTTGAAGAGGGCGAAACACAAACAGCTCAATTCTCTGGAAAGAATATGGGAATTGCAGGTTTGTTATTTGTTGCTCTATTTTTTGTTTTCAGATATATTTTGGTAAGCGAGGTTGGATTCAGTTCTGTGGGAATGGGACAATTGATCAAAGGGATTATTTATCCATTCATCTACGCTGCAGGGATTTCATTAGCATTTTTGATTATGAGTTCTGCAGAAAATAAGATTGAAAGACAAAGAATCTGGGTGATCTACATCGTTTCTTTCTTTATCATTTTCTTCTGGGCAGCTTTTGAACAAGCTGGTTCATCTTTAACTTTCATTGCTGACAATCAAACCGATCGAGATATTTTTGGCTGGAATATGCCACCATCAATGGTTCAAATCTTTAACGGATTATTCGTTGTTGCATTGGCTTTACCATTCAGTTTGCTTTGGGATAAATTGAGAGCCGAAGGAAAGGAGCCCGTTTCTCCAATGAAGCAAGCAATGGGATTGGCTTTGATTGCTCTATCCTATTTCATCATCGCTTACAACGTAAAAGACCTTGGAAACACAGGATTATTGGCTATCAAATGGCTAATGTTGTTATATTTAATCCAAACAATGGGTGAACTTTGTTTGTCTCCAATTGGATTATCTTTAGTAGGGAAATTAGCGCCAAAAAGATTTGCTTCTTTATTATATGGTGTATTCTTTATTTCAAATGCTGCCGGTTACGCATTAGCTGGTTCATTGGGAGCAATCATTCCTGCAACAGGCGACAAATTTGTAAAAGCCGAAAAATTGGGCGTAAATCTTCAAGACGTTTTAGACAAAAAAGTAACCTTGACACCTAAGCAAGTGGCTTTATTTGAAAAAGAACAATTGCCAATTGCTAACACGACTTTCGCTGGCGTTGAAATTCATAACTTGTTTGAGTTCTTTATGGTGTTCGTTGTACTTTGTGGAATTGCAGCGGTAATTCTTGCGATTCTATCACCAAGATTAAAGAAAATGATGCACGGCGTAAGCTAACATCTATAAAAACATATCTTTTAAAAACCACCGAATATTCGGTGGTTTTTTGTTAAATTCGTATAGCGAAAATTTCAATTGCTGACACATTAAATCAACAATTGAATTAATTATCAATTATCATTCATCAATTATGAACTTAACTCTCGAAGAAATTCAAAACTTCAAAGGAAAATATCCAAAACAAATCTGGTCACTCTTTTTCTCCGAAATGTGGGAACGTTTCTGCTTCTACGGAATGCGCGGAATGC
>JAGNPP010000113.1 GCA_017989575.1 Chryseobacterium sp. | reverse complement strand
GTATCGAAAACTAAGTACATCTACATTGTAATTTTGCGTAAAGTTAAGGTTTTAAACAGAGAAATAAAATGCTTTGGAATCCCGATTTTGTTAATTGTTCATAAAAAAGTTAATCCTGGTTAAATGTAATTTGATAGCCGGAATTAAATTTATTTTTGATGAAAAATAGCCTTTGAAACTATTTCTATTCTCTTTGATATTACTGATTTCACAACAACTTTCTGCGCAACAGATCAAAGGCAAAGTTGTGTCTGATTCTGTAGCTATCAATCAAGTTTTAATCATTAATATTAATTCCCAAGAAAAAACATATTCCGATTTTTATGGTGGATTTTCTATTAATGCAAATATTGGAGATGAACTTCGAATTGTAAAAGAAGGTTATGAAAGAAAAATATTGACCGTCAGAAATTACAATGAATTGCTCATTAATCTAAATAAAATTGCTATCGAAATAGACGAAGTAGAAGTTCAACAAAAGTTATCTGGAAATCTTGGAAAAGATTCAAAATTATTTAATGAAAATAAGAAAAAAGTAGCGCTCAATAATGATTTGAAAGTTTATTTCAAAACGAAATCCAGTGGCGAATTAATGAAACCAAAACCAGGAGAATTTGTTCAGCCAGTGAGTGGCGGAATAGGATTCGGTAAAATTGATAACAAATGGACAGTTTCTGACCTGGTGGAATGGATCCGGGAAAATTTGACAGATGATTATTTTATTTCAGTGGGATTGAGTTTTCAAGAAATCAATTCATTTTTATTCTATTCGCTTCAAAATTACAACACCAAAAATATTTTGAAATATGGCTATTGCAATAATGAAGATGTTGGGAATCTGAAACTGCACTTCGAAACTTCATACAAGAAACTCAAAGATAAATAACTGATTTTTTTTATCTTTGCAAAAAGTTTTTAGATGAAAAAAATTGTACTAAGTGTAGGAATGTTATTTTCTTTTTATTTTTCCAATGCACAGGATCTCAAATTGAAAAATGAATTTGGAAAACAAAGGATAGATAATGAGAAAAGGTTTGATGCTTTTTTTTCAAAATCAAAACTATCTGCTAAGGTAAAAGATAGCCTTAAGCAAAATCTTGCGGGTTTCGCTGGAGAGATTCCTGTTTTTTATTCAATCGAAGAAACCGGAGCAAACGCTACAGCCAATGTCGATTTGTTGCAGTCAGGAAGTGTCTCTGGAGCAGGAACTGTGAATGGGGATGGAATTAAAATCACTGTTTTCGATGCAGGAAGAGTTCAGGACGCACACGAGCAATTTACCACTAGCAGAGCAATTAATAAAGAAGCTGCAACAGAACCCAAGCATTTCCACGCGACCAATGTCAATAGTGTTTTGATAGGTAATGGAACTGCAACAGGCACCTTCAATCAAGCCAGTGTTGCTTATCCAATAGCCAATGCAAAAGGCGTTTTACCAAAGGCAACTACGGATAATTACCGTTTTGCAAACACAGCACTTGGTGACAATTTTCAGAAACTTGCGACATTGCCAGATCTTAATATTTCTAACCATTCTTATGGTGTAAACGTAGGTTGGACCAATATTACGACAGCAAGTCCGCCGGTCTATCCTGGAGCTGGATGGTACTGGGTTGGGAATTACGAGCTCAATGCGTTAGATACATATTCTGGAACTTACGATACTAGAGATTATAATTTTGATAAAATTGTTTACCAACAACCACAACAGATTATCATAAAGTCTACAGGAAATTATTATGGTTTAGGACCAATAGGCAGTCAAAATAAATACAAATATGATTCTCAACTTATGGTTTATGTGCCGTTTGCGACTGGAGATGTTATTCCTGCAGCCAATTGTAGCCTAGGTTACAACTGTATAGGCTACGGATCGTTGGCCAAAAACATCATCACTGTTGGAGCAGTCCATCAATTGACGACGCCCGATCATAAATATAACCAAGCTAGCGATGTAGTGAAGGGAAGTTTCAGCAGTGCCGGACCAAGAAAGGATGGTGCTGTGAAGCCAGATTTGACGGCTGTTGGTGTAGATATGATAATGGCAAATTCTACCACCGGAAATCCAAATGCAACTACTTTGTATGTTTTGAATTACGGAACTTCTTATGCAGCAGCCGTTGTATCTGGCATTGCAGGTGCAATTACACAGGTTCAAAGAAACATATCTGGAAATAGTAGTTTTATCTTCAAAGCTGATGAGATGAAAGCATTGCTCACACACACTGCAAACGAAGCTGGAAGACCTGGTCCAGACGTTTGGTACGGTTGGGGACTGGTAGATGCCAAAAAAGCGGCTCAAGTTTTGGTGAATAGATTAAATGAAGATTCTTACCTTGAAAGAAATAATTTGCAATCCGGAATCAAATTCACTAAAGAAGTAAAAGCCACTGGAGCCGAACCTCTAAAGGTGAGTATCTCATGGATAGATCCAGCAATCACGCCATTCTCTACGGATATTGATATGCAACAGAATCAAACTTCTAGGCTGGTGAACGATTTGGACCTCAGAGTGATAGATGGCTCAGGTACTTATTATCCTTGGAGATTGGATGTAGGCAACCCAAATGCAAATGCGACCACAGGCGACAATACGGTGGACAACGTAGAACAAATCGTGATAGATAATCCAACTGCGGATGGAATCTATAGAATAGAAGTGACCAACAAGAATCCTTTGGTGGATCAAGACGGAATATCCACGACTCAAGATTTCGCATTGGTTGTAACTGGAACTAAAAAAGTGACTTTAGCAAATTCTGCTTTTAATAAAGATGAAATCAAAATCTATCCTACAAAAACCAAAGATGTCGTAAACATTACTTCACCAAATGAAATTGAAAGAATTGTTCTTTTTGATATGAATGGGAAATTAATTCTTGAAAATCTTAAAGCTTTGAAATCGCAATCAATCAATTTGAACAAATTCCCAAGTTCTGTTTACATCATCATTGTTAAAACAAAATCAGGAACAGTTTCTAAGAAAATCATCAAAGAATAATTTTTCTGAATCAATTACAAATAACAAAGCCATCGAAATTTCGATGGCTTTGTTTGTTTTATATTAAATCCGAATTAAATCGTAGATAATCTCAATGTATTGGTTTTTCCACCATTGTGAACAGGCATTGCATTTAGATTGATGACGAAATCACCTTGCTCTACAAATCCGTAATTATGCGTCAACATATTCACTTGGATTACCGTTTCGTCGGTAGATTTTTCCATATCATAATGGAAAGCTCTCACACCCCAAAGTAAATTCAACATCGTAATCACACGTTTGTTGTTACTGAAAACAATGATGTGAGAAGACGGTCTGTGAGCCGATATTTGGAACGCTGTGTATCCAGAAGAAGTCAAAGTGACGATAGCTTCCGCACCAGTCGATTTCGCAACATCTACGGCAGAACGACAAATTTTATCTGTGATGAAACGCTCATCCACACAGTTGATTTTCTCTTCGATTACGTGGTTTAGTTTTTCATAAAGTGCAGTTTTTTCAATGTTCTTTACGATTTTTGCCATATTTCTGATCACATCTACCGGATATTTTCCAACAGAAGTTTCTCCGGAAAGCATCACTGCATCTGCACCGTCCAAAACGGAGTTCGCAACGTCATTCACTTCCGCTCTTGTAGGCGTCAAGCTCGTAATCATTGTTTCCATCATCTGAGTCGCGATGATAACTGGTTTTGCATAAAGTCTCGCTTTATTCACCAAATTTTTCTGGATTACAGGCACTTGCTCCATCGGAACTTCCACACCTAGATCTCCTCTGGCAACCATCAGACAGTCACATTCTATCAAGATTTGATCGATGTTTTTTACACCTTCTGGTTTCTCGATCTTAGCGATGATTGGCGTTTTTTGTTTGTTGTTAGGATGTTTTGCCATCAAATCTTTTAGATCGATGATATCCTGAGCGTGACGTACGAAAGACAAAGCAATCCAGTCAAACTCGTTGTCCAACATAAAGTTGGCATCCTCAATATCTTTCTCTGTCAAAGCTGGAAGAGAAACCTCTGTGTTTGGAAGATTCACACCTTTTTTAGAACTCAATGGTCCCCCTTGGATGGTTTTAGCTCTTACAATATCAACATTGTTCGTTTCAATAACTTCGAAAACAAGTTTTCCATCATCAATCAAAATTCTCTCACCAACTTTTACATCTTGAGGGAATTTTTCATAAGTCATATAAACTTTTGTTGCATCGCCTTCCATTTTTTCATTGGTGAAAGTAAGAATGTCTCCAGGATTAAGGAAAGATCCTTCTTTTACAACACCAACTCTCAGTTTTGGACCTTGAAGATCTCCCAAAATTGATACAGAGTAGCCATATTCTTTGTTGATCTCACGGATGATGTTTACATTTTTCAGTACCAATTCATAGTCCGCGTGTGAGAAGTTTATTCTAAATACATCTACGCCAGCCTGGATCATTTGGATCATCGTTTCCTTGCTGGAAGAAGCTGGACCAAGCGTTGCAATTATTTTTGTTTTCTTAAGATTTTTATTCATAATATTGAATTAATTGATAAAGTTCTGTTTCAGAACTTAGAGAATATTCCTGAATTTGGAATACGAAATTTTCCGGAAGCAAAATTAATGAAAATTCAGCAAACATATCGGAATTACTTAGGATGTAATCCACATCTTGATGCAGATTTAGTAAAAATTTAATATTTGATTCATCTGAAAAAAGCATGTGCTGCTCTTTTTTCTGTACAGACCGAATCGATTTGTTGGAAATAAAATTAAAACAGTTTTTTGAAGAACTGTCGTATGCCTGATATCGGGAGAAATAATGGTCAAAATATTCCCCTTTGATTTGAACGTCCTGTACTCTGGTGAATTTGAAAATATTGATTTCATTGATGTTAAAAAACAATTCGTGCTCTGGGATTGGTTTCGCAAGCCTAATCAATCCTACATCGATCTCCGATAGATCTTCTTCTAGCTTAAGATATTGTTTTTTGATTTTCAATAATATTTTCCTTTTTACTTAGAACATAAAAAGCTCTTTGTGCAGCTTTTTCTTCGGCTTTCTTTTTGGATGTTTCTACCGCGTTGGCAATTTTATCCTGATGTAACCAAACATGACAACGGAAAACGGTAGCCTTGTTTGGCTGGATTTCTTCGCAAGTTTCATATTTGATAGGAATCTTTTTTTTCTGACTCCATTCCAAAAGAAGCCCTTTGTAACTTATGATTTTGTTTTCCAGCTTATTAATGGTGGATGGTGTAAGAATCCTGTCCAAAACAATTTTCTTGCAAAATTCATAATCAATATCCAAATAGATGGCGCCAATTAAAGCTTCTAACAGATTTCCGGAGATGTTTTCGCTAAGAATAGTTTGGCTCGTATCTTCCTGCAAAAGACTGCTCAATTTGAGGTCTTCACCCAGTTTGTTGAGGTTTTTCCTGTTCACAATTTTGGATTTCATCTGCGTAAGGAAGCCCTCGTTTTCATTCGGGTAGGTTTGAAAAAGATGACAAGAAATAATGGTTCCTAAAACAGAATCCCCTAAAAACTCAAGACGTTCGTAATTTTTTTTATTCGTACTTTTTGAAGAAGACTTTAATGAAAATGCTTCTTTAAAGATTTCCAAATTGTGGATGTTATATCCTACTATATTTGAAATGTTTTTGCGAAAAAGAATATCTTTTTCCGAAAGTTTTGGTGCTCTGTTTTTAGGAAGTAGTTTTGAAAAATAACTTTTCAACTCCATAAAAACAAATTATATTTTTTTGAAAAGAACGCAAGCGTTGTGACCTCCAAAACCAAAAGTATTACTCATTGCGATGTTAACTTCTTTCTCAACCGCAGTATTGAATGTAAAATTCAATCTTGGATCAATGTTTTCATCATCAGTAAAGTGGTTGATTGTTGGTGGAACAATACCGTGAATAATAGCGTGTAACGCAGCAATTGCTTCAATAACGCCAGCCGCTCCCAAAAGGTGGCCTGTCATTGATTTTGTAGAATTGATCTGAATGTTGAAAGCGTGTTCTCCAAATAATTTTGCAATAGCGTTAGATTCTGCGATGTCTCCCAGTGGAGTAGATGTACCATGCATATTGATATGATCTACTTCATCGGCAGTTACACCGGCATCTTCCAAGCAATTTTTCATTACCAGATAAGCGCCAAGTCCTTCAGGGTGTGGAGCTGTCATGTGATGTGCATCAGCACTCATTCCGCCACCAGCTAATTCTGCATAGATTGTTGCACCTCGTTTTTTTGCGTGTTCGTATTCTTCAAGAATGATACAGCCTGCGCCTTCGCCCAATACAAATCCATCTCTGTCTTTGTCAAAAGGTCTTGAAGCCGTTTTTGGATCATCGTTTCTTGTAGAAAGTGCGTGCATTGCGTTGAAACCTCCCATTCCGCTCGCTGTAACAGCAGCTTCTGAACCTCCACAAACAATGACGTCCGCTTTGCCTAAGTTAATAAGCATTTTGGCATCAATCAAAGCATTGGCAGAAGAAGCACAAGCAGAAACGGTTGTGTAATTAGGCCCGTGGAAACCATATTCAATAGAAATATTTCCTGGCGTAATGTCCGCAATCATTTTTGGAATGAAGAAAGGATTGAATCTCGGAATACCTTTGGATTCTGCAAAACCTAAAACTTCCTGTTCAAAAGTTTCCAGTCCGCCGATCCCTGATCCCCAGATCACACCAACGCGATTTTTATCGACATTGTCTTCAATAAGTCTACCGTGAGCGATAGCTTCTCTTGCGGCAATTTGGCCGAACTGAGAATTTCTATCCATTTTTTTTGCCTCTTTTTTATCGAAATAATTAAGAGGGTCAAAGTTTTTCACTTCACTGGCGAACTTGGTTTTAAAATTAGTGGAATCAAAAAGAGTAATCGGGGCAGCGCCACTTGCTCCTATTTTAAGGCTTTCCCAGTATTCCTTCGCGTTATTTCCAATCGGTGTAATAGCGCCGAAGCCGGTTACAACTACTCTCTTTAATTCCATAAATTTTTTTTGTCTTGAATAAATATTATTTATTTACAACTTCCTCGATGTAAGCGATAGCGTGACCAACAGTTGTAATTTTCTCTGCTTGATCATCTGGAATCTGAATGTTGAATTCTTTTTCGAATTCCATGATAAGTTCAACAGTATCCAAAGAATCAGCTCCTAAATCGTTTGTGAAGCTAGCTTCTGGAGTCACTTCTGTTTCTTCAACGTCAAGCTTATCAGCGATGATAGCTTTTACTCTTGATGCAATGTCTGACATAGTATTTTATTTTTAATTATGTTAATTTGGTGCAAATATATAAAAAATCAAATCATTTCAATTTTTTTTTAGTTTTTTAGACGCTTTCTAAATCTATTCTTTTTATAATCAAATCTTTAGATTTACTCTCGATGGAGTAGATAAATTTTGTTTATTTTTGCTTCTTATTACTAATGATATTATGGAACACATTTCTGATAATGATGATGATGTCTTTACAGGAAAAGACCACACGCCTCTCAGACCAGACGCTTTTGATCTGAAACCGGAAGAAAAAATTAAGAAAATAGAAGGACTTTTCGGTGAAATTATGCAGACTTTGGGTCTTGATATGACCGATGATTCTCTGAAAGATTCTCCAAAACGTGTCGCGAAAATGTACGTGAATGAAATTTTTGGAGGTTTGTTACCGGAAAATAAACCTGGAATTTCCACATTCAAAAATCAATATAAGTATCGCCAGATGTTGGTGGAGAAGGATATTACGGTCTATTC
>JAGNPP010000370.1 GCA_017989575.1 Chryseobacterium sp. | reverse complement strand
GTGCGGGAAATACAACATCAGTGTTACTGAAAATATTAAAATGGCTGGGAATTACGATTGCTTCTATCCTATTTCTAATGTACATTATTCCGATTGTTTTTCCTGGGCAGATTTCGAATCAGGTCAAGATATTCGCCAACAAACATTTGGCTGGTGAACTCGATTATAAGAAAACGCACCTTAGTTTTTTCCGTCACTTCCCTTCTCTGACGGTTTCTGTGGACGATTTTTTACTCAAAGGCTCCAAGCCATTTGAACAAGATACATTGCTCGCGGCAAAAGACGTTTCAGTCGGAATCAATCTTAAAAATTTAATTTTTGACCAAGAAATCAAAATCGATGAGATATATGTGAATGATGCTGTAGCAAACGTTTTCGTCAATTCCAAAGGTCAGGCAAATTACAATGTTTACGTTTCCAAACCTTCGGAAAAACCAAAAGACACGACGGAAGCTGGCGCTTCAATCAAATTAGATTTAATTAAACTGAAAAACTGGAACATCAAATACAATGACCACGCAGCCAATGTTTTGGTGAATGCGAAAGGCCTTAATTACACAGGAAAAGGTGGATTGAGCGAAGATATTTTCGACCTCGAAACCGACCTTGGAATCGACAAACTTGATTTTGCATTAAATAGAATTTGGTACGCCAAAGAAAAGTCACTTCACGCCGATTTGATTACGAGAATCAACACCAATGCCTTGACTTTTGTCTTGAGAAAAAATGAGTTGAGAATCAATGAACTGCCTTTGAAATTCACCGGTTTTGTGAGTATTTTGAGGGATGGTTATAATTTGAATATCAATGCGGCGTCGGAAAAAACGACGATTAAAGATATGTTGTCCGTTTTGCCACCGCAATATTTAAGTTGGGTGAAAGACACGAAAATCGAGGGAAATAGTGATTTGTTCTTTAGTTTAAAAGGTAGATTCAGCGAGCCGAAAAACCAGAAACCCGATTTGAAAGCCAGTCTTAAAATCAATAATGGTTCGGTTTCCAACAGCAATGCGCCAGTGCCAATGAACAATTTGAATATGGATCTGAATGTGGATCTACCATCATTGGACACCAACAAACTCCTACTCGACCTTCGAAATCTGAGTTTTGATCTGGGTAAAAATAATAAGTTCCAAGCCGTTGTAAGAACTCAGGGAATGGACGAAATGAAAATCAATGCCAACATCAAAGGTGGAATTGATCTGGCCACCTTGGATTCAGCTTTGGGATTGAAAGATATTGAACTGAAAGGTCTTATGAATACGGATATTCAATCGAATGGTATTTTCAATTTGGATAAAAAATTATTTCCAAAGACGAAAGGTTATTTTAATCTGAAAAATGGTTGGCTGAAAACGAAATATTATCCGAATGCGATTCAGAACATCAATATTTTAGCGAATATTTATAATACAGATGGGACCTTCAAAAGTCTGGGTGTGAAACTTGATCCGTTCAAATTTGATTTTGAAGGAAATCCTGTATTTGTGAATGCAGACCTTCAAAACTTCGAAGATCTGTTATATAAAATCAGAGCAAAAGGCGTTTTGAACATTGGCCGAATCTATCAGGTTTTCAGGAAAGAAGGATTTGATGTCAGTGGTCTGATAATGGCAGATTTATCTTTGAATGGTCGTCAAAGTTACGCGACAACAGGACAATACAGCAGATTGGACAACCGAGGAAACTTAATCTTAAAAAATATCAAAGCCACGACGGAATATCTCCCAAAATCATTTTTTATCAAAGAAGGAAATTTCGAATTTGAAAATGAGAAAATGTGGTTTAGAAAATTCTATGCGACTTATGGAAAATCTGATTTCGCCTTGAATGGCTATCTTTTAAATACTATTAATTATTTCATCGAGAGAAAAGGAACTTTGCACGGTAAATTCCATCTTAAATCTAATTACATTTTGGTTGATGAATTTATGGCGCTGAAAGAAGGCGACAACAAAGACAAATCGCTTGCTGTAGAATATGCGAAAGAGGAAAATCCGAAAAGCAGTGGCGTCGTGATAGTTCCAACAAATCTGGACGTTTCATTGGAAGCGAATGCTAAAAAAGTTGAGTTCAAAGGACTTGGTTTGAATAATCTGGTTGGTTTGGCGTCTGTGAACAAAGGTGAAGTTTATCTTAAGAATACAACTTTCGATATTGTCGGAAGCCGAATGGGAATTGATGCAAGATATCAGAACGAATCACCAATTACAGCAAATTACGATGTTGCTTTGAAAGTCGATAACTTCGATGTGCAGAGAGCTTACAAAGAAATTGATATGATTCGAGAAATGACGACAGCAGCCAAAGATGTGAAAGGAATTGTTTCCTTGGATTACAAATTGAAAGGCGATTTCGATGCGAATATGAAACCAATCTATCCTTCGCTTGAAGGTGGCGGAAATGTCAACCTGAAAGATGTTGAAGTCAAAAATCTAAAAATGCTTTCAGCAGTTGGAAATGATATTGGTGCGAATGCTTTTAACAATCCCGATATGAAGGGCGTTGACATCAAAACAAATATCAAAAACAATTTGATTCACGTGGATCCATTTACTT
>JAGNPP010000369.1 GCA_017989575.1 Chryseobacterium sp. | reverse complement strand
GTTTTAATTCATCCATTTATTTTACCAAACTGCCAATCGCTTCAAATAAGCCTGCACCGTATTTTCCAAACCAAGATACAAAGCTTCAGAAATCAAAGCGTGACCTATGGAAACTTCCAAAAGATTCGGAATGTTGTCTGAGAAATATTTTAGATTTTCTAAACTCAAATCGTGTCCTGCATTGATTCCCAAGCCATATTCGTTGGCAACCACAGCGGTTTCGAAGTACGGTTTTACAGCAAATTCCTTGTTTTGAAGATAATGCTTTGCGTAAGCTTCTGTATAAAGTTCAATTCTGTCAGCACCAGTTTCGGAGGCAAATTTCACCATTTCTGGATTTGGATCGAGGAAAATTGAAGTTCGGATTCCAGCATCTTTAAATTCGGAAATTACTGATTTCAAAAAGTCAAGATTCTTTTCGCAATCCCAGCCAGCATTGGAAGTTATCGCATCATCAGCATCGGGAACTAGTGTAACTTGCTCTGGTTTCACATCCAAAACCATATCGATAAAATCACGATGTGGATTGCCTTCAATGTTAAATTCCGTTTTCACCAAAGGTTTCAAATCGTACACATCTTTTCTTGTGATATGTCGTTCGTCCGGTCTTGGATGGATGGTGATTCCCTGCGCGCCGAATCTTTCCAAATCTACCGCAACCTGCGTAACACTTGGAACATCGCCACCTCGGGCATTTCGGATGGTTGCAATTTTATTGATATTGACACTTAATTTTGTCATAATTGATTATTGTTGGATGATAAATAATTTAAATTTTGTGAACCTGCATTATCTCAAGATCAAATTCTTTTGAAGCTACCAAAAGATGGTCGAAAATATCAGCCTGGATTTGTTCAAAATGTTCCCATTTTGAATCATTGGCAAAACAATAGATTTCCAATGGCATTCCTTGTGGTGTGATTTCCATTTGTCTCACCATCATAGCGCCGTTCTGATCTATGTGGGGATTATTTTTCAGATAACTCATTGCATATTTTCGGAAAGTTCCAATATTGGTCAGTTGCTGTCCGTTGATGATTTCGTCCGAATTGATCAAGTTCGCTTTCTCCTGATCGATTTCTTTTTTCTTCTCCAAAAGATAATCGTGGATCAAATTGATTTTCAATAATTCTCCAAATAATTCGTCATTGAGAAACTTAAAAGATTTGATATTAAAAACAATCGATTTTTTAATTCTTCTCGTATTGGTTTCCGACATCACTTGCATATTTTTGATTTCTGTTGTCAGCAAATCATAAGTGGGAATAGTAGATAATGTTTTGTCGAAATTTCTGATTTTGGTTGTCAGCAAATCGATATCCTCGATATTACCTTCGATAGAATATTTCGGAATAGCAACCCAATCTCCGACTTTCAAATTCTTGGAAGTTGCGACGTGAATACCGGTGACGAATCCAAGGATTGTATCTCTAAAAACCAAAACTATTACAGCCGTTATGGCTCCCAAACTTCCCAAAACAGTCGTTCCACTGATGCCAAATAAGACACAAATAGCAATGACTGTAAAAATGAAAACACCAAAAATCTTAACCGTTTGAGAAATAGAATTGATGGCGATAATTTTATAATAATCCTTCTGAATCAGGTAATAATTTTGTAACACTTTGATAAATCGAAACGCCATATTGGCAATTACAAAGACGAGTAAAATACCTATTAATCTCTCGAGAAAAATCTTACTCTGAGGATGTCTGTAAAAGACAGATATATATGCAAAACTACCAAAACCCAGCGCCAAAATATTCGCGACAGAATTGGTCATTTTGGCTTTGTAAACGGACTTCATCACAGGATATTTTTCTTTATCAAAAAAGAATCTGAATGTGAGATTGATACCATTTCTCAAGATAAATGAAACTCCAAAAAGGAGAAGTATCAAGAATAAAAACTTAAAGGTAATTTGGGTTGTAAGAACAAACTCATCAGGAAAGAAATCTTTGCAGAAGAAATGAATATCATCACTGATTCGTTGAAGAAAATCTTTATAATCTATGAGTTCGTTTTTCATTTAATTAAATTAATTTTACAAATTTAAGCATAATAAAAATCTTTTGGCATTAGTTTGAATGTTGTATTTTTAATAAAATTATAAAATTGGACACCACACTCATCAACATCGTTTCCTTAGCCTTATTATTCATCGGAATGCTGGGCACTTTTCTTCCCGTATTACCTGGACTTTTGCTCAGCATTTGCGGACTTTTGATTTTCAAATTCGGGACCGAAAACGAAATGCCAATGATGTACGTCTGGGTTTTTGCACTCTTGACAATCCTTTCCACAGTTCTCAATTACGTGATTCCTGCAAAAACAAACAAAAAATACGGCGGAACGCGCTACGGAAGTATTGGCTCCTTCATCGGAACAATTCTCGGATTATTTTTCATCCCGATTCCACTTGGATTTTTAATCGGAATGTTACTCGGAGTATTGGTTGGTGAATTAGTGCACGACATCAGCGATAGAAAAAAAGCGTTCAACTCTATGAAAGGTGCTTTCATCGGATTCATTTACGGAACGGGGTTTAGTTTTATGGTGGGGCTGGC
>JAGNPP010000368.1 GCA_017989575.1 Chryseobacterium sp. | reverse complement strand
AGATTCTGCTGTGAAGGTTGCTGCATCTTCGTGAACATCTGGCAAAGCCATTTTGTGCAGACCCAGACCTTTTTCCAATTTTGCAGGTTCGATTCCTCTTTTCTCAGCAAGGTCTTTGATTTCTAAATATAAAGAAGGCACATAAAAACTGGCCGCATCCACTCCGAATTTCGTCATCTCATAAAAATTTAATACACGAATTTAGAGATTTTTCGGCGGATTTTGGGTGTATTTTGGGGCGAAATTTCAGGAATTAAATCAATAAAAAAAACCTCGCTGTCAAAAAACAAACGAGGCAAACAAAATAAAACCTTTACTTTTTAGATACAGCTTTCATCGTGCTGTGACAAATCCAGCCCAATATTTTCAGAATCTTCTGCAACTCTTAGCGGAATAATCATATCTGTTACTTTATATAAAATCAATGAGCCTAAAAATGTAAATGCCGAAACCAAGACCAAAGCCATCATATGGTGCGCAAACACTTCGAAACCGCCGTGAAGAAGACTTGCATTCTCTCCTTGTGCCAGAATCGCGGTTAGAATCATTCCCATAATGCCACCAACGCCGTGACAGGCGAAAACATCCAATGTGTCATCCACTTTTTTCAAGCGTTTCCAATTGCACATTAGATTTGAAATAATAGCTGAAATAAAGCCAATGAAAATAGCGTGTGGAATCGTCACAAAACCTGCAGCAGGCGTAATTGCAACCAAACCGACAACTGCACCAATACAAGCTCCCAAAGCAGAAACTTTGCGCCCGTTTACCCTATCAAAGAAAATCCAAGATAACATTGCTGTAGCAGAAGCAACCGTCGTAGTTCCAAAAGCCATCGCCGCTGTTGCATTGGCAGCCAAAGCTGAACCTGCATTAAAACCAAACCATCCAAACCAAAGCATTCCTGTTCCCAAGATGACAAATGGAATATTCGAAGGTTCGTGGTGTGGATTTTTTCTTTTGCCAATCATCATTGCACCAGCCAAAGCCGCGAATCCTGCGCTCATATGAACAACCGTTCCGCCAGCGAAATCTTTGACTCCAAAATATTTATTCAACAATCCTTCCGGATGCCAAACCATATGACAAAGCGGTGTGTAAATGATTAAACTAAACAACACCATAAATAACAAATAGGAAATAAATCGAACACGTTCTGCAAAAGATCCCGTGATCAAAGCAGGTGTGATGACAGCAAATTTCATCTGAAACATCGCAAACAAAACGAATGGAACCGTAGAAGCCAATTGGCTGTGAGGCAAAACACCAACATTATTGAAAAATGAATATGTGGTTGGATTTCCTATCAATCCGTAATGTTCACCATTAATTGTGATCCCAATAGATTCTCCAAAAGACAAACTGAAACCGACAACTACCCACAAAATACTAATCACGCCCAACGCGATGAAACTTTGCAACATTGTAGAAATCATATTCTTTTTCCCGACCATTCCGCCATAGAAAAATGAAAGTCCAGGTGTCATCAACAAAACCAAACCGGAAGATGCCAAAATCCAAGCGACATCTGAACCTACGATATCTTCCTCGCCTAAGAACGTTCCCGGCTTTGGAAGCGATGTTTGCTCTGGCCAGAATAAAGCCGTGATTGAAACAAGACTGATGATGATAAAAGAAATAATCCAGCGTTTCTCGATTTTCATTTTAATGATTTTAATTTTTAACCCTGCAAATATATGGGGTTAATTTCAAAAATCATATATTTCAGAAACGAAACCCTTGTAATTTTTATAAATAACAAATTAATCTTTTTAAAATTATTCAAATAATAATGAGGAATTAGTTTTGCAATAGATTAAAAAAAATCAAGCTATGAGATCAGATATTCCAAAACCAGACAGCCAGACCAACAAAGGACCGATGATTGCAATTATTGTAATTGTCGCATTATTCCTTTTAGGTTATTTCGGTTATATGATGTTCCTTCCGAAACAGATTGAACAAATGAACAAAACCGAAAACATAGAACCAGTAGAACAAACAGTAAAAGACTCCATATAGGAGTCTTTTTTTATTTTAAATCTGATAAAAATCTTAGTGAATATGCTTCTCAGCGTGATAAGAACTCCTCACCAAAGGTGAACTTTCTACGTGACGGAAACCTAAGTTTCTTGCAAAATCGCCATACTCGTCAAATTGTTCTGGCGTGATGAAGCTTTTTACAGGAAGGTGTTTTTTGGTCGGCTGAAGATATTGACCCATTGTGATCACATCAACATTTGCATTTCTAATGTCTTCAATCGTTTGGAAAACTTCGTCTCTTGTTTCTCCAAGACCTAACATTACGCCAGTTTTTGTACGATTTTGTCCAGCTTCTTTCAAATATCTAAGAACTTCCAGGCTTCTTTCATATTTCGCTTGGATTCTCACTTCTCTAGTTAGACGTTTTACGGTTTCCATATTGTGAGAGATCACTTCTGCCGCCACTTCTACCATTCTGTCCAGGTGTTTTGTGATGCCTTGAAAATCCGGAATTAAAGTTTCCATCGTGGTTCCCGGAGAAATTCTACGAACAGCATTCACCGTTTCGCCCCAAAGAATCGAACC
>JAGNPP010000112.1 GCA_017989575.1 Chryseobacterium sp. | reverse complement strand
GTCCAAGACATTGACTTTTTCACCGTGCTTTTTGGAGTATAGAAATTCCATAGCGCGCTCCCAAAGAAACATTTTGCTGTCCTTCACCACTTCCATCATTTGCTCGCCTTCTATAGAATCTTTTTTTTCTTTTTCCTTTTTCGGAAGCTGGCGGTTGCTAAGCCTAGTTAGCGAATCTTTTCTAGCTTCTACAAATCTGGAGTAATCCTGAATGCTGTCCAAATCCACATCAAAAGACATTTTCTCGTATGATTTGTAAGAGTAGGAATCCAATGCGTTTGGAGAATTATCTTTGAATCTTCGGAAGGTTTTATCCAGAATAGCAAGGGCGCGGGGATCGCTTTCGTTGGTAAGTACAACGCCTTCTATCTGAGTACTTTTCACATTTTCTCTATCCAGAGCGAGCTCCATTACCTTATCTACCAACACCTCATCACCGATGTAATTATCGATTTCGACATCCACTTTTGTACATTTTGTAGAAAAAGTCAATGTTCCTTTATCATTGGTTTGTCCGAGGAAACTGCTATTGCAATAGACTTTTGCGCCTTTCAAAGGTTTGTTGTTATCAGATCGATAAACCGTGAGCGTACTTTGTGAGAACATCAAAGAAATACAGAATAAAAGTAGTCCGGTAAAGGTTTTGGTCATCATTGAGAGTTATTGGTAATTAATTAAGTAAACTCGTAGTGCATTATCAAACTAAAGCAATTTTAATATTATTCATTTTTCTATTGAAAACAAAAACATTTACAAACTGGATGAATGTTAATGCTGCTATTTTGCTTAAAATCCTTGTTTTAAAGCCATTGAACGACTTTGCATAGTTGTTCCTGATTTTAAATTGATCACAAAGTTGAGAAAACAAAGTCTCAATCCTCTTTCTCGATTTTCTGAAAATATATTTTTGTTTTATGTAATTTTTTTGATTGATTCTCATTGGTGTATCCAGTTTTATATTTGCATAAGTAAACAAGTCAGTTTGTACTTGAGCAGACAAATAACCTCGATCTCCAATCAATGTACAGTTATTCATTTGATGTTTTATATCTTGTAAAAAATGTATGTCGTGAATGCTTGCTGTAGAAATATCAAAACTTTGAAAAACCCCTGAAATAGAACAGATTGCATGAAGTTTGTAACCGTAATAATAACTGGACTGAGAAGCGCAATAACCTCTGCTTGGAAATGAAAATTCACTTTCCTTACAAATTTTTGAGCGGTTTGCTCTTGCGTTTTTACAAATTTCCAAAGGCATAGAATCTACAATAAAAACGTTTTCATTCTCATTAAATTGCACAACCATAAGCCTTCGAATTTTTTCCAAATGCGGGAATAATTTCCTTTTCCTGCGATTGTAAACACTTCTTTCAATCATTCCATTTAATTTTGAATTTGATAGATATCTAAATAGCTGATATTCTGAGTCTATCGATAAATATTCCGCAGAAATATTAAGAGCAATAATCTGTAAATCAGATAGTTTCGGCTCTATTGGTTTGAAATAAAAGTTCTCATCTGGGATTAATTTCTTTAATTCATTTAAAATAAAATTGTAAATTGCATCTAGGTTATTCATAATGTATTTGATTGGTAGTCAATACAATATACGAATTTTTCGTATTATGAATAGCCTTTTTTATAATGCACTACGGGTTAAGTAAAGATAATTTTATTTGCATTACGAAAACCTTGCCAATCAACTAATTCTGAAAATTTCAATTCTCAAACTTCATATTTTGGATTCGTACAGCGTTCAAAATTGCCAACAAAGCAACACCAACATCGGCGAAAACAGCTTCCCACATATTAGCTAAACCGCCAGCACCTAGGATTAAAACAATGATTTTGACGCCGAAAGCCAAGGCAATATTTTGGTAAACAATTTTCTTCGTTGCTTTTCCGATTTTGATTGCAGTAGAAATCTTCGAAGGTTGGTCGGTTTGGATGATGACATCGGCTGTTTCAATCGCGACATCGGAACCTAATCCGCCCATTGCAATTCCGACATCACTTAATGCTAAAACAGGCGCATCGTTGATCCCGTCGCCAACGAATGCTACTATTTCTTTTGGATTTTTTTTGAGCTTTTGTAATTTCTCCACTTTTCCTTCCGGAAGCAAACTTCCAAATGCAGAATCAATTCCCAATTTTTTAGCGATGTTTTGAGTCAATGCGTCTTTATCTCCGCTCAGCATCATTGTTTTAACGCCAGCATTTTTCAGATTTTTAATGGCTAATTCCGCATCTTCTTTCACTTCGTCAGAAATCACGACGTAGCCTTTATATAGATTATCGATTGCTAAAACAACCGTTGTTTCTACAATCTCATCTAATTCCGATGGATAATTGATATTGAAACTTTTCAGCAATTGTGTATTTCCAGCAAGAATTTGTTTTTGATTAATGAATGCTTTGATTCCTTTTCCTGAGATTTCTTCTACAGATTCCGGTGTTTGGTTTGATGGATGAAATTGCGAAATCGCTTTTGCAATCGGATGTGTGGAATGACTTTCGACTGATGATAAAATTGATAGAAATTCTGGTTCAGAAATATCATTAGTTACGACTTTTTGAACTTTGAAAACACCTTTTGTCAAAGTTCCTGTTTTGTCCATCACAACGGTTGTCACGTTTGCAATCAAATCAAGGAAATTGGAACCTTTGAACAAAATTCCGTTTCGTGAAGCCGCTCCTATTCCACCAAAATATCCCAACGGAATTGAAATCACTAAAGCACAAGGACAGGAAATTACAAGGAAAACCAAACCTCGGTAAAGCCAATCTCTGAAAATATAATTATCAACAAAAAAATAAGGAATGAAAGTTATTAATAATGCTAAAACAAATACAATCGGCGTATAAACTTTAGCAAATTTTCTAATGAACAATTCGGTTTTTGCTTTTCTGGAACTCGCTTCCTGAACCATTTCCAAGATTCTGACAATAGAACTATTTTCGAATAATTTCGTGGTTTCAACTTCTATGACTTGGTCGAGATTTAACATTCCGGCAAGAACGTTTTCTGATTTTTTGATGGATGAAGGTTTGCTTTCGCCTGTCAAAGCTGATGTATCGAGGCTTCCCTTTTCCGAGATTAAGATTCCGTCCAAAGGTACTTTTTCACCAACTTTGATTTGAATCTTTTCGCCAACTTTTACTTCGTTTGGATTAATTGTTTCCCATTTATTGTTTCGGAAAACTGTTGCTTCTTTTGGACGAACATCAAGCAAAGCTTTGATATTATTTTTGGCTTTGTTCACAGCAGATTCCTGAAACATTTCGCCAATTGTGTAAAACAACATTACAGCAACGCCTTCCGGAAATTCTCCAATTGCAAAAGCGCCGATTGTGGCGATTCCCATCAAAGAAAATTCATTGAAGAAATCAAAACTCTTGGCGAGCTGAAACGCATCTTTGAACACCGAAAACGCCACCAAAACATAAGATACAAAATACCAGCTGAATCTTAGCCAAACGTTGTTTGTAAACCAATCTGCCTTAATCCAGAAATCTAAAATGAGTCCTGAGAAAAATATAACTAAACTTATAATCAATCCTAATTTGGAATTGCTGTGAGAATGGTCGTGGTCGCTGTGGCCGTGACCTTGGTGATTGTGTTCTTTTTTGGGTTTTGTACTGCAACATTCTTCCATTTTGAATAATTTTTATGATTAGTTTTTTTCAGGCCATTAAAATTTAACGCAAGGCTCGCAAGGATTTATTTGACGATATTGAAAATATTTTTAAGATTCGCAAAGACGTAAAACTCATCAAAGTAAAACAATTTTTAATCCTTATGCTATTACTGATAGTCTGATAATTTTTTAACAAATGTAGCGGTAATGTAAATGCAATGCTATTGCAAATATCGTTGGCTGATGGCGATTGGCGATTGGCTTAAGATGTTTGAAGTCTTCGAGAGCCTCAGACTGACAAAAATTGATGTTCAATCACGCAATCAATATCAATTGCGTTGGGCTTTTAGCCCAATGATTTAAATATAATAGAAATTGGCTTTAGCCAAAACTTACTATCAATTTCGGCTAAAGCCAATTACAAATTTTCTGTTTTTAATGACAGGCTGAAGCCCACCTCTATTGATATTTCTTCTATGAACTGGCTTAATTAAAATTAGCTTCGAGGCAGTTCTCGCAGATTCCTTTGGCGAAAAGTTTGATTTCATCGATTCGGAAATTGGTTTTCATACTTTCTGGGAACGAGATGTCTTCTTTGCAGGTGGTTTGCTTGCAGATCTTGCAGTAGAAATGGAGATGCCAGTCTTTGTGTGTTTTTTCGTCGCAGTCGTCGTGGCACAGTTTGTATTTTGTGGTTGTATTTTCCTGAATGCTGTGGACAATTCCTTTTTCTTCGAAGGTTTTTAAGGTTCTGTAGATTGTGGTTCTGTCGGCGTTGTCGAAGTGGTTTTCGATTTCGGATAGTGAGGTGGCGACTTGTTGTGAGCTTAGAAAATCGTACACCAGGATTCTCATACTTGTTGGTTTTGTTTTTTTGTTGATGAGTTTGTTTTCGATTTCTTTGTTCATAATGTTTTAATGATTTTAACTCAAAATCCGCAAAGGTCTTTTTTGATAGTATTGAAAATATTTTAAGGTTCGCAAAGGCGCTGGCGCTCAGCTAATAAAAAATAAATTTTGTTGCAAATTACAGAAGGTACAATTTACATCATTTTTGTCCTATGCAAATTCCACAAAACATTTAACAGGTCGCTCCGCTGGAGCTTTAAGTAAATATGTCAATTGTATTTTCTATTAACAGTTCGCTCCTATCGGAGCTGTATTGAGTCCCAGCGGGACGCTCTGTTAATAGCAAAAAAAATGAAGTCGACAAAGACAAAGCTCCAGCGGAGCGACCTGTAAATTTATCCTGTAAACATTTTGTTGGTCAATTTGTTTATAGTTTTGGTTGGACAATAATTAATTTTTGACCAATCTTAATTTTTATGACAAAGCGTGAATCTTTAGACGAAACCCCTAGCCCCGATGGGAACGGCATCCTTTTTTATTTTTTTTTGATGCTTCGCTTGATTTGGAAAACAAAACGTTAAAAAAAATAAAAAAGATATAGTGGACAGCGGGATTAGGCTCCTAATCAATTGTCTTGTCTTAATTTTATCTATCAAAGTTAAGGGAAATAAGTCGGAATTTTTGATGAATTAGCGGATAATAAATACCTTTGAAAAAAAATTTGAAATGGGTGTAGCGGATTTGTTATTCAAAAGAAAAAAAGAACTGGCTGAAAAAAACCTGAGAAGTGGTCAGGATTATTTGGTGGAAAACGGGAAAAGAGAAAGTGTGACGATTTTGCCAAGTGGTTTGCAATATGAAATCCTGGTGGAAACGGAAGGTCCAAAACCGACCGCGAAAAGTACGGTGAAATGCCATTATCACGGAACTACGATTACGAGCAAAGTTTTTGACAGCTCTGTAAAGCGTGGAAAACCAGCTTCTTTTCCATTGAACAGAGTTATCAAAGGTTGGACAGAAGGTTTGCAATTGATGTCTGTCGGCAGTAAATTCAGGTTTACGATTCCGCCACATTTGGCTTATGGTGAACAGGAAGTGAGCAAAGAAATCGGACCGAACAGTACTTTGGTTTTTGATGTGGAATTGTTGGAAATCAAGTAGCAATTGGCTTTTGGCGGTTGGCTTTTGGCTATTTGCTTTAATTTCAGGGTGATAACGTTTCTGAGTGCAAGATTTTTGGTTTGGAAAAAGTTAGAATTTAATTCAAATAAATCTTTGTGGTTTTAAAAATTATTTTTATTTTTGCAACCTGTTAATCAACCTCTGACGAAGGACGTGAATGTTGCTTGGCTTGACAAAACAAATTTTTTATTACAAAAAATGGATTTAGTAAAATACGTACAAGATAAGTACATTACGAAAAAAGAATTCCCAGAATTCAAAGCCGGTGACACCATCACTGTGTATTACGAGATTAAAGAGGGTGCTAAAACAAGAACTCAGTTCTTCAAAGGTACTGTAATCCAATTGAGAGGAACTGGTCTTACTAAGACTTTCACTATCAGAAAAATGTCTGGTGATGTAGGTGTAGAAAGAGTTTTCCCTATCAATATGCCTGCACTTCAAAAAATCGAACTTAACAGACAAGGTAAAGTTAGAAGAGCTAGAATCTACTACTTCAGAGACCTTAGAGGTAAGAAAGCAAGAATCAAAGATAAAGCTTACGGAGGTAAGAAATAATCTAGAGATTTTCTTCTTGAAATATAAAAGACCAGCAAAATTTGCTGGTCTTTTTGTTTGTTTAAAATAATTAAAAAACATAGGGCTTTGCCCTATGCTATTGATTTCGCCACTTTGTGGCTGGCTTTTTTAAATTACACCCAGCTCCTTCCCTACTTTTTCAAAACCTGCAATCGCTTTGTCAAGATTTTCTCTGGAATGTGCTGCAGACAATTGAACTCTGATTCTGGCTTTGCCTTTTGGAACAACCGGATAGAAGAATCCAATCACGTAAATTCCTTCTGCCACAAGTTTCTCGGCCATTTCCTGTGCTAATTTTGCATCATACAACATCACAGGAACGATTGCTGCATCGCCGTCTGGAATATCAAAACCTTTGGCTTTCATTTCTTTTCTGAAATATGCTGCGTTTTCCATTACTTTGTCTCTCAACGACGTATCTTCGGAAATCATATCCAAGACTTTGGAAGCTGCACCGACAATTCCTGGTGCCAATGAATTTGAGAATAAATAAGGACGAGAACGTTGTCTCAACATATCAATGATTTCTTTTTTTCCTGAAGTAAATCCGCCTAAAGCGCCACCTAAAGCTTTTCCTAATGTTGAAGTAATGATATCGACTCTTCCAATCACATCATTGGCTTCGTGCGTTCCACGTCCTGTTTTTCCGATGAATCCGGTTGCGTGAGAATCATCTACCATTACCAAAGCATCATATTTGTCTGCCAAATCGCAAACGCCTTTTAGGTCAGCCACGATTCCGTCCATTGAGAAAACGCCATCTGTTACGATGATTTTGAAACGGTGATTTTTTTCGGAAGCGGCAATCAATTGGGCTTCCAAATCTTCCATATTGTTGTTTTTGTAACGGTATCTTGCCGATTTACACAATCTTACACCATCAATGATTGACGCGTGATTCAACTCGTCTGAGATGATGGCATCTTCATCTGAAAACAAAGGTTCGAAAACACCGCCATTTGCATCAAAACAAGCCGCGTACAAAATAGTGTCTTCCATTCCTAAGAACTTAGAAATCTTAGCTTCCAAATCTTTGTGAATATCCTGAGTTCCACAGATAAAACGAACCGACGACATCCCATAACCGTGAGAATCAATTGCATTTTTGGAAGCTTGCATCACTTCTGGATTGTTGGATAAACCTAGATAATTGTTGGCGCAAAAGTTCAGTAATTTGCTACCACCAACTTCTATTTCTGCACTTTGCTGGGAAGTGATGATTCTTTCTTTTTTGTAAAGACCGTCGTTTTCTATATTAGTTAGCTCGTTTGTAATGTTCTCGAGGAATTTCTGTGATATCATTTTTATTGATTTTCGATTTTAACAAAAATAAAAAAAGCACTTCAATTGAGTGCTTTTTTTAACTTTTTTATGTTTTGAATATTTCAATTCTGCTTTGAACATCGAATCACTCGCAGCCCGGCTTGATTTCTATGGCCAAACCAAATTATTTTGGTAGTTTTTCTCATAATTTCTGCCGGAGTTTACTACCGCAAAAATACGGTGGATGATCTTATTGCGGATATTGTTCAAAACCAACATCTT
>JAGNPP010000111.1 GCA_017989575.1 Chryseobacterium sp. | reverse complement strand
ACGGCTTTTGGGGAAAAGAGGTGTGAAACAATTATCCGTTTTTGAACTGGTTGTGATTATCGGATTAGGTTCAGCAGCTGGAGATCCGATGTTTTATAAAGATGTTGGAATTATGCCCGCGTTGGTAGTTTTCACAATGATCATCAGTCTTTACAGCATCATCACTTACATTATCAGCAAAAGTAAAAAGTTCGAAAAATTGGTTGAAGGAAAACCAATTTGCCTGATTGACCAAGGTGTTTTCTGCATTGAGGATTTCAAAAAAGAATCTCTTGGCGAGGACGAATTTTTCTCTGAATTGAGACTGAAAGGTGTTTCCCATCTTGGCCAAATCGAAAAAGCAATTGAGGAAATTTCGGGTGAGATCAGCGTATTTTATTATGAGGACAAAGACATCAAATATGGATTGCCGATAATGCCGAATTCTCTAGACAAAGCGGTAAAATCTTTTTTCAGAACTGCGCATTATTCGTGTACTTTTTGCGGTTACACAAAAGAATTTGAGACCCACGAAAAAAGCACTTGTAAAGTTTGTGGCAAAGATGAATGGGTGGAATCTTCTAACAAGAAAAGGATTTCCTAAAGAACTTTCAGCTTTTCTACTTCCAACTCATCAAAATGATGGATGACCAAATCCGCCAACTCGTAGTTTTGATTTTTACTGTTTGCACTTTTATAACCTACGCAAAATATCTCTGCGCCATTTGCCGCCAAGATTCCGTTTGTGCTATCTTCTATCACGATACAATTTGATTTGTCATTTCCGGAAAGTCTTTGCGCTTCAATGAAAATAGCTGGATGTGGTTTTGACTCCGGAAAATCTTCGCCACTTACAAGGTAAGAGAAAAAAGGAAATAAATTGAAACGTTTGAAAACTCTGTCAATTGTCGTTTTAGCTGCGGACGAAGCTAAGATTAATTGGAAATTTTGAGAATGGAGATTATTGATTAATGCTTCTACACCATCCAATAATTTTAGCGCTGGATCTGTATCGAAAAGATCATAAAAAATGGCTCTTTTTCTTTGAATTAATTCTTCTGTGGCGGTTTCGATTCCGAAAATATCTTTGACCATTTGATAGACATTTCGGGTAGATTTGCCCGTAAATTTCGAGAATAATTCTGCACCAACTTCGATGTTCAATTCTGCGAAATGTTGGTAGTAAGCTTTTTTGTGAAGTGGTTCTGTATCTACAATCACGCCGTCCATATCAAAAATAACCGTATTCTTCATCTTCAAATTTCTCTTTTCAATTTCATTGATTCGGTGCAAAAATAGGGATTCTGATTTTAATGCTCAATTTAAACGCAAAGTCCGCAAAGGTTTCTTTGAGCTTATTGAAAATATTTTCAGGATTCGCAAAGAAGTAAAACTCAGAAAAGAAATTAATTATTTGAGAACTTCAATCTTATGATTTTATCTTTTCCTGCTAAGATTAAAGTATTTTTGTCAGCCCATTCGCAGGCGTAAAGATTTTTTTCGTCGGAGATTTTTTTCCACGTTTTGCCGTAATCAGAGGAGAAACTGATGTGCTGATCGCCGACTGCCACGATTTCTTTTCCCTTTGTATTCGGACGGAATTTCACGCACGTCATATAGCCCGCATTTTGTCCGCTGGCTTGGATTTGCCAGGTTTGTCCGCCGTCGTTTGTGGTAGCAATATTGTTGATGTTATCGGCTTGTTTGGTGTAATCTCCACCGACTGCGATTCCAAAAGTATTACTATAAAAATCTATGGAATAGATTCCTTGGGAAGACGTTCCCTGCGTGAAAGGTGTTTCGAAAACTTTCCAATCGCAATCTTTGTTTCTCATTCTGTAAATTCTGGATTTTTTACCTCCTGTCGCAATCCATATTGCATCACCAGCACTTGCAATATTGGTATTACTTGCTGCGAATGCCGCTTCTCCCTTTTCTAAATAAGGGAAATCTTTGCAATCATTACAATGAACCCATTTTTTTCCGCCATTTCTTGTTTGAGAAATATTTAAACGTTGGTTATTGGTTGGATCGCTAAATGCCAATCCAAAATCATTATCAGTAAATTTCATAGCATCATAAAAAGCCGTTGAATCATTATCATTGAATACAACTTTGAAGTCTAACGTCTTTTTATCAACCTGAAAAAAGTAAGCTGGACTTTCAATATTAACAGCATAAAAAAATTTTTTATTTTGAGCTAAAGTTCGGAACTGAAGAGATTTTTGAGAAAATCGGATTTGTTTTTTATTATTGACATTATTCAAATCCACATAACCAAATTTAGAATCCGTTCCAGAATACCAAACTTTGCCATCCCAGAGTTGGATGGCTCGGATGCTGATTTTATCGGTCAGCAATGTGTCTATTTTGAATTTCTGGGAATAACAGAATGTTGAGAGCATTAAGAAAAGTAAACTTAGTTTTTTCATTTTATAAATTTAAAGAAAGTTGAGGAAAGATTGCTAATAAATTGGATGCTTCGAGAGCCTTAGCATGACACTGTGGATATAGTTCAACTTTTTGCAAAATTTGGTTTGGAAAAGAAAGTCCATAGCCCCGATAGTAGCGGTTACCCCACAGCAAGGGATGGGAAAAGCTTGGGCGCGAGGAGTAATAGCGGATAGCGGGAATTGCTTCTAAAAAATAAAAAATTAGCAATCGATGCAATCAAATAGCTCCAAATATTTAATCAAGAAATGCTATTCGACGAAATCAAAAAAGATCAAAAAAAATTCCGCTGTTGAGAGCGGAATTTGTATGTTGAATTTTTCTATTATTCTTTGTTGTCGATATTGATGTCAACATCTTCCAAAGGTTCTTGCTCCGCTTTGAAAGTCTCTCCAAATCCTCCATTCTGAAGTTTGGAGTTTTTCTTACTGTACAGGAAATAGATTACGAATCCAAGACCCAACCAAATCAAAGAATATTTTTGTGCTTCCGGACTTAGGTTGAAAATCAAATAAACATTAATCAAAATTCCTAAAGTTGCAATGACAGGCAAAGCTGGAACTCTGAAGTTTCTTTGTAGATTCGGTTCTTTTTTTCTTAGGATCCAAACGGCCACACAAACCATTGTGAAGGCAAACAAGGTTCCGAAACTAGTCATATGCGCCAAATCATTGATGGGTGTAAATGCTGCTACAACAGCGATGACAGCTCCTAAAATGTAAAGATTCTTTCTCGGAACGCCAGATTCTGCATCTACTTTTGCGAAAGTCTGAGGAATCAAACCGTCTTTGGACATTCCCAGGAAAATTCTGGATTGTCCCATAATCATTACCATCAATACGGAAATCAAACCTACTGTTGCAGCAATCGTGATGATGTAACCAGCCCAAGCTTGTCCCGCAATATCAAAGGCGTAAGCCACTGGCGCTTTGATCGCGTCTGGATATTTACCCAATGGATTGAAGTCTGTGTAATGCATCATTCCTGTCAAAACCAATGATACCAAAATGTACAAAACGGTACAAACTACCAATGAAGTGATGATGGCAAAAGGAACATCTTTCTTCGGATTGATCGCCTCGCCAGCTTGTGTGGAAACGGCATCGAAACCTACATACGCGAAGAAAATCGCAGCGGCTCCGGCAATAATCCCACCATAACCATAGGCAGGCTCGGATTTTCCGTTTTCGATGATTGTTGTAGCTTCTGGAATAAAAGGTGTCCAGTTTTCAACATTGATGAAGAATACACCTGCAATAATTACGAAAAGAATCGCTGAAACTTTTAGGATTACAATCGCATTATTTGCTTTTGCTGCACCTTTGGTTCCTCTTACTAGGATTGAAATTACAAACAAAACGATAACCAATGCAGGAAGATTCAGAAACAATTTCATATTGAAAAGTTCAGGAGCTGCATTGAAATTTGCGATTGTTTCTTGGAAAGTTTGTAATTTTTCTAATGGCAAACCTCCCGCTGCAATTTGCGAAGTGGCTTCACCAAAAGCTTTTTTAGCAGTTCCAGGATCTGTGGTCATCCAATACGGCAAATGCAAACCGAACATCTTGAGCAATTTTCCGAAATATCCCGACCAGGAAACGGCGACCGTCATAGATCCCATCGCATATTCCAAAATAAGTCCCCAACCGATGATCCAAGCGAAGATTTCGCCAACAGTTCCATAAGCATAAGCATATGCAGAACCTTCTACGGGAAGTATAGATGCAAATTCTGCATAGCAAAGCGCCGCAAAAACACACGCAATACCAGCGACTACAAAAGAGAGAGCCAATGCAGGACCGGCATTATAATAAGCGCCTGTACCTGTCAAAACAAAAATGCCACCTCCAATGATAGCACCAATTCCAATAGCCGTTAAACTCCATTTTCCCAATACGCGTTTTAGCTGACTTTTTTTGATGTCTGCTTCATACGCTTCCATTGGCTTCTTAATCCAAATATTTGCCATAATTCAATTTTTAATCCCCAAAAAATCTAAGGGGGCTTTTTTCTTCTATATTTATTTTGAATTACGAAAATATTAAAAAAATATCAAGCTTAACATTTTTTAACTAATTTATTTTGAATTACATTGAATGGAATGATGAGTTTTCTAAAATATTCCGTCCCAGAAAACATCATTCTGTCCCAAAAATTATTTTAGAATAAACTGTTTTTCTAAATTTGAGACCTAATAAAGTTATTTCATTTGAAAATGATTGTCCGTTTTTTATTTTTCCTGTTTATAGTATGTGGTCATTTTTATATGTCCCAAGATGCTGCTGTGGATCGGGAATTAATTAAAATAGATAAGCTCATCCGAAATAAGGAGATTGACCTTGCTCAAAAGAAAACGGACAGTTTGTACAAGCAGTTGAGAAAATTCCAGATTGGGAAGAGAAATAAGTCTCAGCTTTTAGAAACTCAATTCAGACAAGCCATTATATTTGATGAAAACGAAGCTACTTCTATAGAATCTTTGAAAATTTTGCTAAAAATCATTGATGATGCTGAAAGGGAAAATCTGCATTCTCTGTCCTACCAAATCTATCTGTTGATTGCTTTGGCTTATGAAAAATCACAACATTTGGAATTGACGGACTTATATCTTGATAAAGCTTACCAGAAACATAAGGATCACCAACTTGAAAATCTGTACAGCACATATTGCATCCGGAGAAGCTCGTACTTTCGTTTTGTGGAGAAGCTGGATTCTATGAACCATTATGCAAAACAGGCCGAGAAATATTCAAAAAAATATAATAATGAAAAAGATTTGATAGATTCTTATCTGCTAATGGGAGTTTATACTTCTAAAAATAAGAATTATGAAAAAACACTGGAATATGATTTTAAAATTTTGAAACATAAGAAAAAATCAAAACGACCGAGTGAAATCGCCGCTGCATTTAACAATATAAGTGTAGTTAATTACAAAATGAAAAATTATCCTGTGGCTTTATCATACAATGATTCTGCTTGTGTTTTTTATAATAAATTACAAATAAATGATGGTTTCTATCTTAAATTGAGATCTATGATATTCGAAGGAATGGGCAAGACAGACTCTGCATTGTTTTATTATAAAGAATATCATGAAAAACTGCAGCTCATCTCCAGTCAAGAAGAAAAAATAAAGATAAAAAAACTGGAGGAGCAATATCAAAGTGATAAAAAGGAAAACACGATCAAGAACAAAGATAAATTGATGATTTTGATTGGAAGTTTGCTAGCGGTTATCGTGATCGGTCTACTTTTATTGATGGGAAAAAACAGACAAATCAGCCATCGAAATAAAATCATCAATGAACAATTGGGCGAACTCCAGAAACTTTTGGAGCAGAAACAGGTTTTGCTTTCGGAATTGCAACACCGGGTAAAAAATAATCTTCAACACGTCATCAGCATCTTAGAAATCCAAAAAGAATCTGCGGATCATAACAACATCGAGGAATTGATCAGAGGAAATCAGAATAGAATCCACTCGATGGCGTTGCTCCACAAGAAGCTGAATGTTTCTGACAATGTGAATGAAATTGATTTTGGAAGGTACATCACGGAGCTTTCTGAAATCGTGAAGGAATCTTATGACAACCATCGGAAGAAGATCGATCTTCATATCAAATGTGAAATCGAAACTATTTCCATAGAAAAAGCTTTGCCCGTGGGAATGATCATCGTAGAACTTCTGAGCAACAGTATGAAGCACGCTTTCAAAAATCGGAATATCGGGATCATCAATATAGAAATCACGGCGGATGAAAACACCAAGAAAAACAAACTTTATTATGCTGATAATGGTGATGGTTTTGATTTTAACAAAGACAATGACAAAGGTCTGGGATTAGAGATTACAAAAGGACTGATACATCAACTGGACGGCGAGATTGTGACGAAAAGTGAGTATGGATTTGAATTGATGCTTTATTTTTAACGATTGTGATATGGAAAAGACAATTTTACTGGTAGAAGATGATTTTTTGAACAGGCGATTTACAAAAAAGATATTGTCCGAAAATGGATATGCTGTGAGCGAGGCTAAAAACTCAAAAGAAGCTTTGGAAATATTACAAAAAGAAAGTATTACGCTTGCCATTCTTGACATCAATCTTGGAGAAAATGAGCAGGATGGAATTTCGCTCGGCTTGAAAATAAAGGAAAAATATCAAATTCCGTTTATCTATCTCACGGCTTATGAAAATCAGGAAATCATTGGGAAGGCTGTCTCCACTTCGCCGTATTCTTATCTTACGAAACCTTTCAAAAACAGTGATTTGATTGCATCTATGGAAATCGCAATTCGGCAATCTGCCTATTTTCCGAAACGGAAATCTTTTATAAATGTAAAAGATGGTGAGTATAGCGTGAAGCTGGACGAGGCAAAAATCAATTATATAGAATCTGACGGCAATTATCTTTTGTTTTACACAGATGACAAAATTTACAAATCCAGATCTACCATCAAAAAAATCTTGAGCGAACTTTCTGAATCGACCTTCGTGCAAACGCACAGGGCATATATCATCAATAAAAATAAAATAGAAAAGTTCAGCAATAGAAACATTATCATTAAAGGAAATATGATTCCTGTTTCGGAAAATTATCTGGATATGGTAAAACAATTTCTCGGATAATTCCAAAATTTACATTTTTCACACTCATAAAACACTAAGCGTTTTGATTTTCATATCAGAACGCATTATTTTTTGATAATTCTCATCAATAATCAATTACATTTTATATTCTGTCCCATAATTTGCCATTCTGTCCCAGAAATTTCAAAACAGATAAAACGGTTTCCATATTTGTGATACAAAAACGCAGGAAGCCGAAAATGCGACATCAGAGTAGGCAAAAAAAATTAATTCCTATGAAAAAATTCTATTTCAGAAAAACAAAAACTGCATTAGCAACATTAATGCTTTTGCCATTTTTCGCATTTGCACAAATCGAGTTGTTGCAAACTACAAACAATGTTATTACAACTGCTACACTTTCCTGTGGAAATAATAATAGGACATCACAAAATGATTTTGCCCGCCTGTATAATCTTACAGCTCTAGGTTACAGTAAATTTCAAGTAACTAAAGTAAGTTTTGCAGTTCACGGTTTTCAACTGGGAACAGCTTCCAATTTTCCCGTAAGCGTAAAAGTGTATGCCAGTACAGGAGGGACATTGGATGCTAATCTTACACTGAAAGGACAAGGCTCAATCAATATAACCGCAGCTATGGCTGGAACTGTAGTAGAGGTACCACTTACAACACTAACAGAGGTAACTTCACCAGAAATGCTCATTGTAGTCTCTGCCCCAGATGGACTATCAACTTCAACAGGTCTTTATCTAGGTGGTAATTCTAATGGTCAGACTGCTCCAGGTTATATAAAAGCAGCTA
>JAGNPP010000110.1 GCA_017989575.1 Chryseobacterium sp. | reverse complement strand
GCTCGGGTGTTTCTTATATATTAAAGAGGTTAGAATGGCATTGATCCCAACAGACTTTCCTTGTCCAGTTGCTCCAGCCATCAAAAGGTGAGGCATTTTTGCAAGGTCGGCTACGAAAACTTCGTTGGAAATAGTTCTACCAAAAACGATTGGCAAATCCATATCAGCTGATTGGAATTTTGGCGATGCAACAACAGAACGCATAGAAACCATTGTCGGGTTTTTTCTTGGAACCTCGATTCCAATGGTTCCTTTTCCTGGCATTGGTGCGATGATACGAATTCCCAGCGCGGAAAGATTCAGCGCAATATCGTCTTGTAATTTTTTAATAGCAGAAACTCGGATTCCTGCTTCAGGTACAATTTCGTAAAGTGTAACAGTTGGTCCAATCGTCGCTTTGATTTCAGAAATTCCAACATTAAAGGTTTTTAATAAGCCAACAATTCGGTTTTTATTTTCTTCAAGTTCGTCGTGGTTGATGGTGATTTCTTCGTTGCCATAATCTTTTAGCAATTCTACAGAAGGCATTTGGAATTTTGCCAAATCTAATTTGTGATCGTACAAGCCGTGTTTGCTTACAAGGTCGTCAGATTTTTGCTGTTCAGCATTTGGCGCGTAAACTTCCTCTTTTTTGACTTCTATATTTAATGTGATATCGTCATTTGATTTTGCAATTGGGGTTTCAACCACAGGTTTTTCAATGATAATTGGTTTGTCAACAATTGGTTTTTGAACTGGAGTTTCAGTGGTTAAAACAATTTGCTCTGGCTGACTTTGCTTAACTTCCTCAACAAAAGTGGTTTTGTTTGGCGTTTTGATTGGTTCAAATTCCTGAGTGACTTTGATGTTTCCAAAATCATTGTCAGTTTTCAAAGGTGTTTGATTGACTGCCAGTTTTTCAGGAACGATTTCCTTATCTAAATCTTCATCCGCTTCAAATTCTTCATTCGAATCCGGCATCATACTTTTCAATTTTCCAAAAGTATTATCATTGAGGTCATTCAATTTATTTTTGATAGAACTTGGTCTTAAATTAAATTCTAAAACGAAATACAAAGAAAAACTTACCAAAAGAACCATCCAAAGTCCAACGGAACCGATGTAAGATTTGAGATAATCCATAATCTGATAACCATAAACACCACCTAAAACGCCTTCGCCATTCGTAACAGCACCAAAGAAAATTGGCGTCCAGCAAATGAAAAACAAACTGTGCGAAATCGTCTTCCAAGGTTTGAAATAAGTTTTCTTAAAAATCAAAGTCCCAAAAACCAAAAACAAAAATGCCACCACAAACGCCGCAACACCAATGCTTTCGAAGATGAAAATGTTGCCCAACCAATCACCAATTTTACCAAATAGGTTGGAAGATTCCACGGTTTTGTCTGTCATTGTTCCGGCTTGGCTCTGGTCGGCTTTCCAATTCATCAAATAAGAGCCGAAGGAAAGCGTCAAAACGATTGATAATATAATGAGCGTAACGCCCGAAATAATTCTCGGTTTTGATATGATTTTGCTGGAATTTTTGGTTGTATTTTGTTCGTTGTTCATTTTCAAAAAAGGTCAATAGTTGCAAATTTAATGTTTTTTCCGAGTGATATAAATTGTTATGGCTTATTTTTATTTTTTTTGAAACATCTTGAATTTTAGCAGTCTAATTTTCAGTAAAAAACTCTTTATTAAGAACGATTCAAAATAACGTTTCGTCCTTCCAAAATGACAAATAACAGTTTTTTTTGATGCCGTTGTGGTTTATCATCCCTATTTTTGCAAATCATAACTTTCATAATGAAAAAAATACAGGATATTCTTATTTCTACGCGAACGATGGCAGTTCTCCTGCTGGCTTTCGCAATTTCTATGGCGGTTGCCACTTTTATAGAAAACGATTACGGAACGCCTACTGCAAAAGCGCTTATTTATGAGGCCAAATGGTTTGAGGCCATTATGTTTTTATTGATTCTTAACTTCATTGGAAATATCGGAAGATACCGACTTTTCCGTAGAGAAAAATGGCCGGTTTTGGTTTTTCACTTGGCTTTTATTTTAATATTCATTGGTGGTGCAATTACACGTTATATCAGCTTCGAAGGAACGATGCATATCCGCGAAGGTGAAACGTCCAACGAAATCATAACCGATAAACATTTCTTCAAAATCAAAATAGAGGAAAAAGGCGAACAGCAAAATTATCACGATGTTCCATATTTGATGTCACCACTTCACCACAATTTCCAGGCGACTTACGATTTTCTTGGGAAAGAAAAGATTGTGATTAAGGCATTGGATTATATTCAAAGAAAAAAAGACAGTTTGGTAGCTGGAAAAGCTGGGAAAGAATTCTTACACTTGGTTTCTACAGGCGATACTGGTGGAAGACAAAATATTTATTTGGCAGAAGGTGATGTTCAAAGTATCAACGGAACTTTGGTGAGTTTTAACAGAACTGCGATCGAAGGTGCAGTAGAATTCCAAAAGAAAGATGGACAGCTTTACATCAAAACACCAACTGATGCCGTGTTTATGACTATGGCAACTCAGGCAACGGGAACAACTAAGAAAGATGAATTTCAACCGTTGGTATTGAGAAGTCTTTACACAATAGATCAATTAAAATTGGTAATTCCTGAAGGAACTAAACAAGGAAAACTAATCGCTTATGAAGGCGACAAACAAAAGGATAAAGACGTTCCGGATATGCTGAAAGTAGAAGTTTCTGGACCAAAGACAAAACAAATTGTTGATTTGGTTGTAGAAAGAGGAAATCCGAACAACTACAAACAAATCAAAGTGGATGGACTGGATGTGATGCTGGGATTTGGACCAAAAGTATATTACACACAGCCTTTCTCTCTCAAATTGGATAAGTTTGTGATGGAAACTTACCCGGGAAGTTCTTCGCCATCTGCATACGAATCTCACGTCAGCATTGTGGACGAGGGCAAGCTGACGCCTTACAAAATCTATATGAATCACGTTCTAAATTATAAAGGTTACAGATTCTTCCAGGCAAGTTTTGACCCGGATAGAAAAGGAACTGTACTTTCTGTAAACCACGATTTCTGGGGAACTCTCATCAGTTACATCGGTTACGGATTCCTCTTTGTTGGGTTGTTTGTGACGTTGTTCTGGAAAGGTTCTAGATTCGATAGTCTAAACAAAATGCTGAAAACCATCAGTAAGAAGAAAGCAACTGCTGTCCTTTTGATTCTACTAAGTTTCGGAGTTAATGCTCAGGAGATTGATATGCACGGGAAAGATGGAAGTCACGAAGGACATTCTCACTCTGCTGAAGCAAAACCAGCTTCTCCCAACAAGAATCCAATGGTTTTGGATGCGGACGAGATGGTGAAAAATATTACCATCAGCAAAGAACACGCGGATAAATTTGCTTATTTATTAGTTCAGAATTACGAAGGCCGTATTGTTCCTGCCAACACACAAGCTCTTGATATTCTTCATAAACTGACGGGCAAAAGCAAGTTTCAGGATTTGGATGCCAATCAATGGTTCTTGGCAGCGACTATCGATCCTATGTTTTGGGCTCAAGTCAATATCATTAAAATTGAAACCAAAGGCAAAGTTGGAAAAGATCTAAGGCTTAAAACCAAAGCTACAGAAGAAGGTTTTACAAGCTTAATCAAACTATTCCCTGCGGACAAAAGTGGAAATCTTCGTTTCGTTTTGGAGGATGATTATAATGAAGCCTTCAGGAAAAAAGCTTCTGATAGAACAAGGTACGACGAAGCTGTCATCAAATTAAATGATAAAGTACAAGTTCTGAACGGAATTATGTCTTATCAATATTTCCGAACCATTCCCGTGAAGAATGATTCCAATCACACTTGGAATTCTGTGATGACGCCTACTTTTGAACCAGACGCAGATGCACAGGCAGTATTAGGACCATATCTATCCAGTGTTTTGCTGGCAACGCAAGGCGGAGGTTGGGCAAAAGCAGATGCAGAACTGAAAAAAGTAGAAGCATATCAGCAAAAGTGGGGCAAGAATGTCGTGCCTTCTGAGGCAAAGGTCAGTATAGAAGTTTTGATGAACAAGCTGGACATCAACTTAAAATTATTGATGTTTTACACCGTGATCGGAAGTTTATCGTTGATATTAGGTTTTGTAGAACTGTTCCGACCGAGCAGAATTCTTAATAAGGTTATTAAAGCCATTATTTACATCGGAGCAATTGGTTATATTTTGCATTTCCTAGGATTGGCTGCTAGATGGTATGTTTCTGGACACGCACCTTGGAGTAATGGTTATGAAGCGATTGTGTTTATTTCCTGGGTTGGTATTACGGCAGGTTATGCATTGTACAGAAACTCAAATGCATTGATTCCGGCAGCCGGATTTATGGTGGCTGTGATTATGATGGGATTTGCACACGGTGGTTCAGCTCTAGATCCGCAGATTACACCATTGGTGCCGGTTCTTAAATCTTATTGGTTAATCGTTCACGTGGCAATTATTACTTCCACGTATGGATTCTTCGGATTGTCGATGATTATCGCGATGATTTCCTTATTTTTCTACATCATTGCAAACAAAAAGACTTTCTTAAAACACAATGATACCACATTAAAGGAACTTGTAATCGTGAGCGAAATGTCCCTAAACATAGGATTATTGACTTGGACAATTGGAAACTTCCTCGGTGGTATTTGGGCGAATGAATCTTGGGGACGCTACTGGAGCTGGGATCCGAAAGAAACTTGGGCATTTATCTCACTTATGATTTATGCTTTTGTAATTCACATGAGATTGGTTCCAGGACTTAGAGGCAGATACACTTTCCATGTTGTAACGATGTTTGCGTTTTGCTCAATGGTAATGACTTATTTTGGTGTGAATTATTACTTATCCGGACTGCATTCTTATGCAAAAGGAGATCCGATTCCTTTGCCACTTTGGGTTTACATCAGCATTGGTTATATGATTTTATTATCAGTTCTGGCTTGGTTCAAGTACAAAAAACTGAATGAAAAACAAGAAAAAAGGACTCAGGTAGAGCCTTAATATATTTGATTATTCAAAATAAAAAAAGATCAGTCGGAAGTTAAGACTGATCTTTTTTTTATGTGCAATTTTTGATAAACTTAATTCCTAAAATCGTTTCTGCTCATCGGTTTTCTTGCCGGATTTTGCGTCTTTCACTTTTTGGTTTCCGAAGTTATATTTCAGATTAATAATAAAATAACGCGTGTCCCGATAATCCTTAAAATATTGATTTTGATTCGCATAATTGGTAGAAATAGTATTCCTGTCTGTCCTGAAAATATCATTGAAAACCAAACCAGCTTCCAATCGCTTGCTAAACATTTTTTTATTAATAATGATATTCGTATTCTGAGAATCGGAAATATTGAAAGACCCTTGGATTGTCTTAGAATTGTAAACGTAACTGATGTTCAAATCCCAAGTTTTCGCTTTGTCCAAAGTGATTTGCGTTGATAGATTGGCGTGGTAGAAGAAGACATCATTTTTGTAAAGAATGTTGTCCGTTCCCATAAAATAATTTTGCTGATATTCTCCCATCGCAAAAATGTTCAGTTTCCAAAAAGGTTTGATTGAGAAGCTTTTGGAGAGATTGGCTCCCAGATTTTGCCCGTGATCTATGTTGGTGTAATTGTAAACCGTTTCAAAAGTCTCTGGATTCTGAACCGAGATTTCCATCGATGGATCTTTGATGTAACTGTAGTACGTTTCAAAATTCCAATTTTTCACCGTGTAAGTCAAACTCAGATTATGAATAATCGTTGATTTCAAATATGCATCACCTTGAAAATAAGAATACAAATTATAATAAGATTTCGATGGATTCAGGAAATCATAATTCGGTCTGTCAATTCTTTTGCCATATGAAAATCCAATTTGCTGATCGTCTTTCAAATTGTACATCAGATAGAAAGTGGGGAAGATTCCGGTTCTAGTCGTTTGGTTTTCCACAGCCGGATTGTCAGAATTGGTTTTGATAATGGTAGTTTCGGATCGCAAACCGCCTTTCATTTCCCATTTTTTCCATTTGTATTCGGAAGAAACGTAAGCTGCGAAAATATTTTCTTTATAATTGAAAAAATTGCTTTTCGATAGATCCAGAATCAATTTTCCACTGGTTCCGTCAAAGAAATTGAGATCATTTTGATTCTTCACAAAACTGTATTTCAAACCACTTTCCACCGTCAGTTTGTCATTAGAAAAACGATAATCCAATTGCGATGAATAAAGCGAAATATTCTGAATATTGTAATTAGCAAATCGATTATTGGTTTCTGCTTGGTCGGCAAAATTGAGCAAAGTCGCAATCTCCTGATCTTCCTTAAATTTTTTCGTGCTGAAATTATTGGTCCAAGTCAAATCATTGTTTCCAAATTTTTTATCAAAAACCAAATAAGAATTAAAACTGTTATTGAACTGGTTTTTCTGATTCGAAGTCAAATAATTGGATTGGATTTCATTAGTAACTGTGCTGTAAATGTTCGTTGGAATCTTGTAATGTCCATTGTTACTCGGCGCATTGTAACCATCAAAACCAAACTGAACGGTGGATAAACTGTCCACAGCATATTGCCCGGAAAAATTGTAAATATGCTGTTCGTGAGCGTGAGTTTTTCTCGTCATATCGCTTTCCCAGCGCGTTTGGTCATTTTCAAAAGTCACTACATCAAAGTTTTTTCTCACATAATCGCCGGTCACAAAATTGTAATTCCCGCTCAACTGCCATTTTCCCGTGTTGTAAGACTGCGAAGTCCCAATCATTCCTTTCGCGTAAATCGACTGGTGATATCTGGTCGAGATTCTGCCTTTGTATCCGGACAAAATATTTTTTTTCATTTTGATATTGATGATCGCACTTCCTTCAGCCTCGTATTTCGCTGGCGGATTTGTGATGACTTCTACAGAAGAAACGTTGTTTCCATCGGTGTTTTCCAGAAGTTGTTTCAATTGTTCCTGCGTCATCAAAGTTTTTTTATCATTGATGGTGACGATGATTTGCGAATTCCCGCGAACGCTCAATTCTTCATTTTTCACCAAAACATTCGGTGTGCTTTTCAGAATGTCCCAAGCGTTCAGATTTTGAAGTGGCGTGTTATCGATATTGAATTCCAATCTATCAATTTTCCTTTTCAATAGAGGTTTATTCGCTTTGATTGTCACCGCTTCTATCGTGTTCAGAGTGTCTTTTTTAAGAACGATATTCAGAGATAAGTCGCTTTCTTCCAGCGTCAATTCATAATCCTGAAAACCAGATTTTTTGATAATTAATGAAACTGGAAAAGTCGCAATGTCATTAATGATAAAATTTCCATTCTTATCCGATTGATAAAGATTTTTGTTATCATTAATCTGAATAATGCCTTCAGAGATTGGTTCCTGTTTTTCGTTCTCAATGTGACCTTTAATATTCTGACTCCAGCTAAAAATGGGGAACATTAGCAAGATAGTCGTGTAAAATTTCATCTAATTAATTTTCTCCAAAATTGAGACAGTTTGCACTTAGGTTTTGTTAATGAACGGTTAATGGAAGGTTAATGGCATTTTTGAAAGAAAATTGATTGTATTTTTGAAGTATGAATCGCAAGAGAAACATCACCGTCATTTTGTTCACATTCAGCCTGATTGTTCTGGTTGCATTGCAGGCGTATTACATCCACAACTCCTACCGATTGGAAGAAAAAGATCTGACTCGACAAGCCAGATTGATTGCGGATAAAGTCCTTGATGAAATGGAAAAATACGACAACGATAAAAATGATGACAAACTGGTTGGCGATTTCGAAAGACTCAAAACCGAAATCACAATTCAGAAAGAAAAAATCATCCATCCGGAAAGGCTGTACACA
>JAGNPP010000109.1 GCA_017989575.1 Chryseobacterium sp. | reverse complement strand
TAATTGGTCCGCCACAACTTAACGAATAAGCTGTAGAACCAGTTGGCGTAGAAACAATCAATCCGTCGCCCCAGAAAACATTCAGGAATTCTTCATTGATGTAAGATTCCACGGTAATCATCGATGTTGTTTCTTTTCTGGAAAGGCTGACGTCATTCAATGCAAAAGGAAAATCAATCGAATTTGGATCGTCTGTTGTAATCTTGATGACAGAACGTTCGCTGATATTATAATTTTTATCAAGAATAATTGAATCTAATTCATCAAAAATCTGATCTTTTCTGAAGTTAGCCAAAAATCCCAATCGACCTGTATTAACGCCAATAATCGGAATTTCTAGATCTTGAATGAAAGTCAACGCGTTGAGAATTGTCCCATCGCCACCAAAACTGAAAACGATATTGACGTGTTTGCTTTTCAACTCATCTTTTCCAGAAAATGTATCGAAATCCTTAGAAAAATTAAGATTCTCCGCCATTTCGGAATGCAGAACCACAGAAACATCTCTGAGCGCTAATTCGGAAATGAACTTGTTGAGATACAAAAAGGTATCGAGGTCCTTTTTTTGAGAGTAGATAGCTGCCTTCATAAATTATATCTCCAAAAATTTCTGAAAAAACCCAAATCGGTCTTTCAACAGTTCTTCTTTCTCGTCGTCGTAATGTTTCGTAACCACCGTGTAACCGTATCTTTCGAAGGTTTCATCTATGGAACTTAGATTTTCATTACTTATTTTAAGTGTAATTTCTATGCTATCTTCTTTAATTGCGCTGATGAAAGTTCCGTAGATCTTCGCATTGTTGCTTTCTACAATTTGTGTGATCTCCGTCATAGAATAATGCAAACCTGTCGTTTGAATCGTCAGAATCGCGCCGTTCTCAGAAAACAAAGGATATTTTGAAAACTCATTGAAAATGTCATCACAAGAAATGTAACCCAAATGTTTTTCCTCTTTGGAAATCACAGGGATTACATTCGCATTGAAAGTATGGAAAAGCTTGATGCTATCGAGGATACTGCTATCTTCTATAATGGCGAATCGCTCGTAATGAATATTAAGACTATCCAATTTTCCCTCAGGGCTATCTTCCAGAAATGACTGACTGAGTCCGCCCAAGAAAACGCCTTTGCTCACAATGAAAACGTGGGAATACCCGAACTCTTTTGCAATCTCGGAAGCCTCTTCGATAGAGTCCTTGTTGCCAAAAGCGGGATAATCTTTGGAAATGTAGTCTTTTATAAACATTATGCTAATTTACAAAAATTCCTTACCGAGAAAAGGTTTTAAAAAAAATTATGAAATTTTATAAAAAGTATTGCGTCGTATTAAACAAAAAGTATATCTTTGTCGCCTTTCATTTTTACTTTTTATTAGATTTATTTCAAACTGCAACACTTCATTGTGTCTGCAGTTTTTTTATTTTAAAGCACTAAGGTTTTTCGCAAACTCCCAAATGACGATTCCGCCACAGACACTTACGTTCAAAGAATGCTTGGTTCCAAGCTGGGGAATTTCCAAGAAAGCATCAACATTTGGCAAAGCTTCATCGCTGATTCCATCGACTTCATTTCCTAAGATCAAGGCGTATTTCTCATCAGATTTAATTACAAAATTAGAAATCATTTGGCTGTCGGAAGTTTGTTCAATCCCGATAATATTGAAATTTTCTTTTTTTAGATTTTCAATTGCGACATTAATATCTTGTTCGTAGATCCAATCCACACTCTCCGTTGCACCAAGCGCAGCTTTGTGAATTTCCCGGTGAGGCGGTTGAGGCGTGATGCCACAAAGCACCACTTTTTCAATCAAAAACGCATCGCCAGTTCGGAAGATTGCACCAACGTTGTGCATACTTCTCACGCTGTCAAGTATTATAACCAATGGAATTTTCTCAGTTTTCTTGAAAGTTTCAACATCTATTCTTCCAAGTTCTTCGAGTTTCAGTTTCTTTGTCAAAATCAGGCTTTATTTAAAATTAAATCGATATTTCTACCAATGTTTTGTGCGATAGACTCCATTGGAAATCGTTCTCATCGTTATTGAAAGGGTCTTCTATTTCTTCCGCAATGAGTTCTAAACTCATCAAAACGTAATATACAAACATCGTGATCGGAATCATAAAGAAACCAATATTCACAACATTGGCAACAGGAAGCGCAAGAACGTAGAAAACGATAAATTTTTTGATGAATGATGAATACGAGTATGGAATTGGCGTATTTTTGATTCTCTCACAACCACCACAAACATCCAGAAAACCAGACAATTGAACATCCAAGAAAAGCATTTCCGTATCAGAAATTTTACCTTCTTTTTTAAGTTGAAAAAGTTTTTTTGTCAAGAGAAAAATCAATTCTGCTGGCGGATGGTGTTTTAGTTCTTGAGCAAGGTCAGAAAAGTCCTTGTCCAAAACCAATCTGGTAGATTCTTTGGAAAGATGACTTGCTAAAAAGTGAGGGAAAAACTTGAGATATTTTGCAATCTGAGTTCGGCTTTTAACATCTTTTTCATCCAAAATACTATTGATCTTAATCATAAAATTTCGGCTGTCATTGACTAATTTCCCCCAAAGTTTTCTGCCTTCCCACCAACGGTCGTACGCCGTATTGGTACGGAAAACCAAAAGCAGGGACAAAACAAATCCAAGCAAAGAATGGACGATCCCAATATTATTGACAGATGATTTGGAGGTCAAATCCAGATATTCTACTTCCAAATAATACATCCCGTAAGAGTACGCTCCCACGAGAAGCATTGTTGGAAATAGGATCTTGAGCGTATCAGTCTTATGGAGGCTGACGAGGATTTTAATAAAATTTTTGGTGTTGTAGGCGCGCATAGAATGGCTTTAGGCTGCAAAGATAATTTTTATCAGATTAAAACTTGAGCCCGAGCGATAATAAGTTGAACTTTTAAAACCGTTTCTGAAAATTATTTTTAAATTTAAGCTTTCAAAAACAAATCGATGTCAAATAAAGAAAAATTCATAGCCGACCTCAATTCAAAATACAATCCAAAAGGCGACCACATCATCCTCGGAAAAGGAATGCTGGACGGCGAAATCGTCACAGAAGTGAATGTTTCGATTCCTCTGAAAACGGTTAACAGACACGGACTTATTGCAGGTGCAACCGGAACTGGAAAAACCAAAACGCTTCAGGTTTTCGTGGAACAATTGTCTCACGCGGGAATCCCGACTTTGGTAATGGACATCAAAGGTGACCTTTCCGGAATCGCCGAAAGTGGAACAGAAAACGACAACATCAAAGAAAGATATTCAAAAACAGGATTGCCATATTCTCCACAGAATTTTCCTGTAGAATTGATGACCATTTCTGGCGCAAAAGGTGTGAAACTTCGAGCGACCGTTTTGGAATTTGGACCGATTTTATTGAGTAAAATCCTTGGGCTTAATGATACGCAACAAAGCATTATGTCCATCGTTTTCAAATATTGTGATGACAAAGCTTTGCCATTGGTGGATTTGAATGATTTGAAAAAAGTCCTTCAATATGTAACCGATAATCCGATTGGTAAAAAAGAATTGGCGGATAATTACGGTTCGATTGCGCCAGCATCTTTGGGAGCGATTTTACGTTCAATAGTTGCGATGGAACAGCAAGGCGCTGCCACTTTCTTCGGAGAACCAAGTTTTGATGTAGAAGACCTTTTGCAAACAAGGGAAGGAAAAGGCGTTGTTAATATTTTCAGAGTTGATGATATTCAAAGCAAGCCTAATCTTTTCTCAACCTTTATTCTATCGTTGTTTGCCGAGATTTATATGACTTTCCCTGAGGAAGGTGACAGCGGAAAACCAAAGTTGGTTTTGTTTATAGATGAAGCGCATTTGCTTTTCAATGAAGCTTCCAAAACACTACTTTCCCAGATTGAAACGATGGTGAAATTGATTCGTTCGAAAGGCATTGGGATTTATTTTATCACTCAAATTCCGGGTGATGTTCCTGAGAATATTTTGAGTCAATTAGGTTTGAAAATCCAGCACGCTTTGAGAGGTTTTACAGGAAAAGATAAAAAAGAAATCGATAAAGCTGTTGAAAATTATCCAACAACCGAATACTACAACGCCAGCGAACTCATCCAAAATCTTGGAATTGGGGAAGCTTTTGTTACAGCGCTTAACGAGAAAGGAATTCCAACACCGTTGGTTCACACCTATTTGATTTCGCCCGAAAGTAGAATGGATATTTTGACCTCATCGGAAATCGATGATTTGACGAGAAACTCGAACCTCGTTCAAAAATATGAGGAAAATATCGACAAAGAAAGTGCGTATGAAATCCTCAACAAAAGAATCGAAGAACATACGCAAACCGTGATTCCAACGCCAACGCGAGGCAGAACTGCTCAACCGAAAGAAGAACCAGGAATGTTTGAGCAAGTCATCCAAAGTCGCGCTGGAAAAACCTTTATGACCACGCTTGCAAGAGAAGGCGCGAAGTTTATTTTGGGAATGTTCAGCATGAAGAAAAGAAGATAATTAAATAAAGTGCAGATTGCATAAATGTAGATGTATTCAGTAATAGATATAGAAAGTAATGGCGCTCCTTTCCGGAAGGAAAGCATCATAGAAATTGCAGTCTATCGTTTTGATGGTCACGAGATTACAGACCAGTTTATCTCACTCGTGAATCCGGAAGATGAGATTTCAGCTTTCGTTCAAAAATTGACGGGAATCTCGTCAAAAATGGTTTTGACAGCTCCGAAATTCCACGAGATCGCAAAGCGTGTCGTGGAAATCACGCAGGATTCTACTTTGGTTGGTCATAATATCGACTTCGATTACCGGATGCTTCGCCAATCATTTAAACGGCTTGGTTATGATTTCAATATCAACACTTTAGATACAATTCCTTTAGCTAAAAAATTGATTCCGGAAGAGAAAAGTTATTCATTAAGCAAACTTTGCAAATCGATCGGAATTCCTTTGACAGAAGCGCACCGTGCAAGCGGCGATGCTAGAGCGACTTTGGATCTGTTTAAATTATTGATGATCAAGGATAAATCCAATGAAATCATCCAATCTCAACAGGAAGAAAATCATGCAAAAGGTTATCTCAATAAAATCCAACTGCTCACAGAAGATCTTCCGAACGAACGCGGAATTTTATATTTCCAAAATTCTGACGGAAAAATTATTCATTCTGATGTTGTAGAAGACTTGTACAAATCTGCTAAAAAAATACTCGAATCAGATTCCAGAAAATACAAGAATATTCAGGAAGATGCGGTTTTGACCTCTTACGAATTGACGGGAACTGACCTAATTGCTAAACTGATGATGAAGAATAAAGGCATCAGCAAAACGCAACCTTTACCTTTCGGATTGTTTCACAGAAAGAACAAATTCATTCTTGAGAAAATCAAAAAAGAGCAGGAAGAGAAACCTTATTTACGATTCAAAAGTTTTACGCAAGGTTTGAAAGCCATCAATTACATCAAATCCAAACCTGAACTGAAGGAAAATCTCGAGGAATTCACACAAAAAATAAACCTTAAAAAAAGAAACGAAATCTGGACTTCATCTGGAAGAACTTTGGGCGAAAAGTCTTTCCTCATTTTAGAAAACGGAAAATTGACAGGTTTTGGGTTTTACGATTTGCATCATCAAATCCAGTCTTTGGAGAAAATTAAAAAACTGATATTACCAGTTTCCAGATTCACGCAAGATTTGCAGAATGATTTGCAATTGGCGCTTTTGAGGAATGAGTTTGAGGTTTTGGAGTTGCCGAAGAATTAATTATTAAAAACTAAAATATGGAATTCAATATTGAAAATCTAAAAAGAAGATCTCAAATTGTTAAAGATGAAATAGGAAAAGGGAAAAATACTACTGAAAGAATTGGTGGACTTTTCTACGATATAGTTTCTGAAATTGAAAATGTTTACAAAAAGACCAATCGGAATATTTTTATATTGTGTTTTATATCTGTAATTATTTCCATCTTTTCTTTAGTTCTTTCAGTATTTAAATCTGATGATATAACAGTTGATGGAGCAAATTTATTAGGTGTAATGGTTGGAGTACTGTCTTTCTTGGTGACTTTAATTCTTGGATATCAAATTTATAAAACTATAGAAATAGAAGATGTAATTGAGCGAAAAATTAATTCGGTAGAAAAGAGAATGTACGAGTCAATAAAGGATTATGTTGACATTAGAATAGAAACAAAGAAAAATGAATTATAAGTCAATATTATCAGATAGATTAATTTCAAAATAAGTCTCTCTTCATTTCCTCAAAAATAAAAATCAATTCAAAAATTGCGAGATTTATAGATAAACTCTAATTTTGCAAAAATTTTATTAACAACAAGCAATGCAATATTTTAAACAAAGTAAAATCGGAAAAAAGGGAGCTGTAAGGTTCTCTAAGGTTTGGAATGTATAATGAGTTGCGTGCATAAGAAATCTATTGCGGCAGACTCTTTATATAAGAATCTGCCTTTTTATTTTTAAAAATCTACGATTATGACCAATCAGGACTTGCTAAGTATAGCAAAAGAATTCGGGACGCCCGTGTATGTTTATGACGTTAATTCCATCAGCGAGCAGTATAAAAAGCTGACGTCTTCTTTCTCGAAGACCACGCGTTTTTTCTACGCTGCAAAGGCTTTGACCAACATCAATATCCTGAAGTACGTAGAAAAACTGGGCGCATCTTTGGATTGCGTTTCTATCAACGAGGTGAAATTGGGCTTGAAAGCTGGTTTCTCGAACGAGAGAATTCTATTCACGCCAAACTGTGTTGACCTTGCTGAGATTGAGGAAGCGATGTCTCATAAAGTTCATATCAACATCGATAATATCTCGATTCTTGAGCAATTTGGAAATAAATTCGGTGGTTCTTATCCTATTTTTGTGAGAATCAATCCACATATTTATGCTGGTGGAAATCACAAAATTTCTACTGGACATATCGATTCCAAATTCGGAATTTCGATCCACCAGATGCGTCACATCGAACGTGTGATGAAATCTACAAACCTTAATGTTGAAGGTCTTCATATGCACACAGGAAGTGAGATCAAAGACCCAGATGTTTTCCTTCAAGGCCTGGAAATTATGTTTGAATTGGCAGAGCATTTCCCAAATCTGAAATATCTGGATATGGGAAGCGGTTTCAAAGTGCCTTACCAGGACGGCGAAATCGAAACCGATGTGAAAGCGCTTGGAAAAAAAGTAGGAAACGCAATCAAAAAATACGAGGAAGAATCTGGAAAAAAATTCCAGCTTTGGTTTGAGCCGGGGAAATTCCTTGTGAGTGACAGTGGACATTTCTTAGTAAAATCGAATGTCATTAAGCAAACAACTGCGACGGTTTTCGTAGGTGTGAACTCAGGGTTCAACCATTTAATTCGTCCGATGTTCTACGATTCTTACCACATTATTGAAAATTTATCGAATCCAAAAGGTGCTGAAAGAATTTACACGGTTGTCGGAAACATTTGTGAAACAGACACTTTTGCTTGGGACAGAAAAATAAATGAAGTGAGAGAAGGCGATATCATCGTGTTCAGAAATGCGGGCGCTTATGGTTTTGAGATGAGTTCCAATTTCAATTCGAGACTGAAGCCTGCAGAAGTGATGTTCCTGGACGGAAAAGCGCACCTCATCAGAAAAAGAGATGAGTTTGAAGATCTTTTGAAAAATCAGATTGAAGTATTGTAATTTGTTGCTAATCAGAAACATTTTGGCATAAAATTTCTTTCATAATTTTTCAAAATCAAAATCTATGAAATCATTCTTACTTTCCTTTATTTTATTAATAAGTTCATTGGCTTTCGCGCAAAACAGCGATGTGGAAGATATGATGAATATTGACATTCCAATGAATGATAGTTCCCTAAGTTC
>JAGNPP010000108.1 GCA_017989575.1 Chryseobacterium sp. | reverse complement strand
CCAATAAAAACGCTAACTTTTTCACGCCACAAATATAATCAAATCCCGAATTGATAAAAATAAATATTTGGGCGTATCCCTTTGTTTTTGCTCAGACGTTTTGCTATTCTATCGAAATTCTCCAATCCGCAAAAAACAAGCGGGTCGGGCTGTCCGCTATTATCTTTTTGTCCAGAACATTTCTTCTCCAAATTGACATTAATCCAAAGACAAAAAGGATAACCACTACCATCCCTTACGTGGGGTTGGTCAACAAAAAAAACCTTTCAATAAAATTGAAAGGTTTTATAAAATATTTCGAACAAGTTTTTATCCTAATAAAAGCGTCAATGGGCTTTCAAGATAAGTTCTCAACGTTTGCAAGAACTGAGCTCCTGTAGCGCCATCAATTACTCTGTGGTCACAAGCCAATGATAACTTCATAGTATTTCCAACAACAATCTGTCCGTTTTTCACGATTGGTTTCTCAACGATTGCTCCTACAGAAAGGATTGCAGAATTTGGTTGATTGATAATCGATGTAAACGTCTCGATTCCGAACATTCCAAGATTTGAAACTGAGAAAGTAGAACCTTCCATTTCGTTAGCTTTCAGCGCTTTTGTTTTCGCTCTTCCAGCCATATCTTTTACAGATGCAGAGATGTCGTTGTAAGACATAAAGTCTGTATTCTTCAATACTGGAACTACCAATCCGTCCGGAACAGCTACTGCTACCCCAACGTTGATATTCCCGTGGTGGATGATCTTGTCACCTGCCCAAGAAGAATTCACTTGTGGATGTTTTCTAAGTGCAACTGCAACCGCTTTGATCACCATATCATTGAAAGATACTTTGGTGTCCGGCACAGCGTTCATTTCTTTTCTCGCTTCGATTGCTTTATCCATGTTGATTTCAACAGTCAGATAATAATGTGGCGCAGTAAATTTACTTTCACCCAATCTCTTCGCGATGATGTTTCTCATTTGAGAATTCACGGTTTCAGAATCTTCTCCTGGCGTGAATGCTACACTTGGCTGAGCAGAAACCGCTTTTGGTGCTGAAGCTTCTGCTGCTGGTTTTGCAGACGGCTGATAATTTTCAACATCTTTTTTCACGATTCTTCCGTTCTCCCCAGAACCTTTGATGGCTTTGAAATCTACACCTTTATCCTCAGCAATTTTCTTAGCCAAAGGAGAGATTGCGATTCTTTCGCCTGTAGAAGATGCAGCAACTGGCGCTTCTTCTTTTTTATCTTCTGATTTAGTCTCGGCTTTTGCTTCTGCTTTTGGAGCAGCTGCTTTTTTACCACCACCAGAAACCACACCAGAAACGTCTGTTCCTGCAGGGCCGATGATTGCTAAAATCTTATCCACTTCCGCAGCGTTACCTTCAGCAACACCTTGGTATAATAAAGTTCCGTTCACTTCAGATTCGAAATCCTGAACAGCTTTGTCAGTTTCAATTTCTGCAAGGATATCACCTTCTTTTACAGTATCACCAACGTTCTTTTGCCATTTGGCAACTTTACCTTCGGTCATTGTATCAGAAAGACGAGGCATTGTGATTACCTCTACACCTTCTGGAATATCAGCAGAAGATGAACCTTCCTCAGCAGTTTCTACTGATGTAGATTCGCCTTGGGTTTTGGATTCTTCTTCAGATTTGCTTTCAGCTGCAGCTTCTGGTTTTGCACCCCCACCATTGGTCAAAGAAGAAATATCTTCTCCTTCTTTACCGATGATTGCCAAGATAGAATCTACTGGTGCAGCAGAACCTTCCTCTACGCCTACGAATAAAAGTGTTCCGTTGATCTCGGATTCAAAATCCTGAACCGCTTTATCTGTTTCGATCTCTGCAAGAATATCACCTTCTTTTACAGTGTCACCAACTTTTTTGTGCCATTTTGAAACTTTGCCTTCCGTCATCGTATCCGACAAGCGGGGCATCGTAATTACTTCTGCCATAATTTTTTTCTAGATTTGAGATTTACCCACGAAGCTTATATAATAAATATGGAGTTCGTGATTACTTCGTATGAGACTTGATATTTGAGATGTTAAGTTAACTAAATTATTTGATAAACGTGATTCAAAATTCGAATCCCGCAGCCCGACTTGAGTGGAAATCCTTTTTTGCTTGTACGAAAGTTCTATTAAAACTGAAATCGTGGGCAAAAAAGATTGGGAACGGAAGGCGGAAATAGCTGCCCAAATAATTATCGTTGTTTTATAACTAATCTCAATCTATAAATTTCAAATAAGTGTGATTATTAATTATTTTCTAATTTGTTGATGAATGGATAATCCGGAGTGGAATATACATAATCGTAAAGTTTAGAAGCGTCTGGATACGGAGATTCTTCCATAAACTCAACACACTCTTCTACGAAAGCTCTTGATTTTTCTTCCAAAGCGTCCAATTCTTCTTGAGAAGCCCAGTTGTTTTCTAAGATTCTGCTTTTCACAATCTCGATTGGATCTTCCAATTTGTATTGTGCCACTTCGTCTTTGGATCTGTAAGGTTCAGCATCTGACATAGAGTGACCTCTGAAACGGTAAGTTCTAGCTTCGATAAACGTTGGTCCGTCTCCTCTTCTCGCTCTTTCGATCGCTTCGTAAGCTGCTTCTGCTACTTTCTCTGGATCCATAGCATCTACAGGAAGACAAGGCATTTCATAACCTAATCCCAATTTATAAATATCCTCGTGATTGGCTGTTCTTTTCACAGAAGTTCCCATTGCATAACCGTTGTTTTCACAAACGAATACTACCGGAAGTTTCCAGTTCATTGCCATATTGAAAGTCTCGTGAAGCGCACCTTGACGTACTGCACCATCTCCCATAAAACAGATATTTACTGCTTTTCTGTCAAAATATTTGTCTCCAAAAGCAATACCAGCTCCCAAAGGAATCTGACCTCCAACAATACCATGACCACCATAGAAACGGTGTTCTTTGCTAAAAATGTGCATAGAACCTCCCATACCTTGGGATGTCCCTGTTGCTTTCCCGCAAAGTTCTGCCATAATTCTTTTAGGATCTACGCCCATTGCCATTGGATGGATATGGCATCTGTATGCCGTAATCATGCTGTCTTTGGACAGATCCATTGCGTGGGTAAAACCTGCAGGAATCGCTTCCTGACCGTTATATAGATGTAAAAAACCTCTGATTTTTTGTTTTAAGTAAAGAGAACGGCATTTGTCTTCAAACCTTCTCCACATCGTCATTTCTTCGTACCATTTAAGGTACACTTCTTTAGAAAATTCTTTCATTGTAATTTCGAAATATGTAGCAAAAATAAGAAAAAAAATCTTTCTTTATTGTATGCATATTATCATATTTTTCCATTGTCTAAAATCATTACACTAAATTAATATGAGAATTTGCGTAATCGATTGCAAAATCTTTGAATAATAGTCAAATTTAGAAATTTGCAGAAGCTGATAATTTTTGTATCTTGAAATCGAAATATTTGTGAATGGAAATCAAAAATCCTATTGTTTTTAATTTTTCGAAAGTGATTTCGAACTTCTTCAATCCGCTGGTTTCTCTGGTAATCTACTTTTTCTATTACAGTTACAGAAATTACACTTGGGAGCAGGCTTCGAAAAAGTTTTTTCCGATTTTGCTTTTGCTTATCATCCCTACTGCGCTTTGGATCTATCGTAATGTAAAGAATGGGAACTACACCAATATGGATGTTTCGAATCGGAAACAGAGGCATTCACTTTATATCTTTATTATTATTGCGACCGTTGTTTTTCTAGGTGTTGATTTTTATCTTCACAAAGAGATGGACTGGACGGTTTTTATGCTCTGCATTTTATTAATACTTATGCAAGTGAGTAATTTTTTTATTAAAAGTTCGATGCATACGAGTCTCAATATCTATGTTGCTGCATTGTTTTTTGCAATAGAACCTATTATAGGAATGTTTTGGTTCCTACTTTCTATCGTCATTGGTGTTACAAGAGTAATTCTGAAAAGGCATACGCCGAAAGAAGTTTTCTCTGGTGCAGGCATTGCTATTTTTGTATCTTTGATTTACTTGATTATGGTAAAAGCTATTATTTTCTAAACTATGCTTATGATTTTACAACCTCTTACAACTTCTGAAGAAGAAGTGATGCAACTCATCTGGAACAAAGGTGAAATCTATTTTCGCGAATTGATGGATATTTTCCCAGAACCGAAACCTCATCAAAATACCATTTCCACCTTTCTGAAAATCTTGGTAGAAAAAAACTATTTGACCACAGAAAAACAAGGCCGAATAAACCTATACAGGCCTTCAGTAACATTTGTAGATTATAGAATGTTTGTCCTGAAAAGATTTCTAGAAAACTATTTCAATGGTTCCGGAATTGAACTTTTTGACATTTTGATGAATGACGAATTGATAGCTACAGATGATTTCTTTAAATACATGGAGTCCAAAAAAGTTTTTGCAAGCAAAAAACCAGAGCCAGAAAATCCGATTCAAGATTATATTAAAGAAATAACTGGGGAGAAAAAATCTAAGAAGAAAGATAAAAAGAAGAAAAAGAATAAAAAGAAATAACTTTCTTTTAACTTCAAAAAATCACAAAAAAAAGCGATCAAAATCTGATCGCTTCTATTTTTTTCCAGTTGGAAGATATTACCAACGGTTTCCACCGCCTCCACGGTTTCCTCCTCTATCTCCACCTCCGTAACCACCGCCACGGTTGTTATCGAAAGATCTTCTTGGTTTTTCTTCTCTTGGTCTAGCTTCTGTTACGTTAAGAATTTTTCCGTTAAATTCTTTTTGGTTCAAAGCGTCTACCGCTTGTTTTCCTTCTTCGTCACCCATTTCTACGAAACCAAATCCTTTTGATCTCCCAGTGTCTCTGTCAGTAATGATTTTTGCAGAAGAAACTTCTCCAAATTCTTCGAATAATTCTTGCAACTGATAATCCTTTGTTGCGTAATTGATGTTTGAAACAAAAATGTTCATTTTAAAAAAAATTAAGTTAACTGTTGTTTTAATATTATATTAAGGAAAAACAACAAAATGACATTATTGATTTCAAATATAACTGGGTGCAATTTACAATTATTTTTGAATAATCAGAAATTTTGATATTAAATTTAAATATTATGTAAAATTACACTACTCCACCTCGCTTCCCTTACTGGCTTCCAGCAACTTAAACCAATCTATTGTCTCCAAATCAATCAATAAAGATCGGTTCAATTTCCTAATAGTTTCTGTTTTCGATGTCCCAATTACAGGCAAAATTTTCGCTGGATGTTTCAGAAGGAAAGCCAAAAGAATCTGATTTTCCTCTGCATTATATTTAGGGCAAAGAACTTCCATTATTTTTTTGATTCTAATATTTTGATCTGAGTTTTCTGAGAAATAATTACCCAAAACAGACCAAGCCATCGGGCTCAATTTCTTCATCATCATTTGATCCAAAGTTCCATCTTCAAAGGATTTTGTTTGATTGATGGAAACTTCAATTTGATTTGTAATCAACGGAAAACATTGATCCAACAATTCAAATTGGGAAACAGAAAAATTGCTGACACCAAAGTCTCTCACTCTCCCACTTTCTTTCAATTTAAAAAATGTTTCTGCAATCTCCTCAGGATTCATCAATGGTGATGGACGATGCAACAAGAGAAGATCCAAGTAATCTGTGTTTAGATTTGTAAGGCTTTCTTCCACACAATTGAGAATATAATCCGAGTTATAATTATAATATTTGAGTTCAGAAGGTTTTTTATCCGAATTCATCACGATGCCGCATTTGGAGACGAACTGGACTTTTTCTCGGTCAATATTCATTTCTTTCCATGCTTTTCCAAAAAATTCTTCCGTGGTATGATTGCCATAAATATCCGCGTGGTCAAATGTTGTGATGTTTTCCTCCAAGCAAACTTCTATCAATTCCTGCACATTTTTTTCAGAATGATTGGCACCCCAAACACCCCAACGCATCGTTCCAGCAATTAAATTTGAAAACATAATTTTTTTTTGCAAATATATTGTGATAAAGACAAAATACATTGATAAATTTGATTTGTCATAATTTGAAAACTTCTCTACTAATTTCTTAAAAGAATATTATTATCATTACGAAATTTAAAATCAATAAAATAAAATTTTAGGCTTATGAAAAAAATTACTTTTTTATTTATGCTGACTGGCGTTTTCCTCAATGCCCAGTTTACAACGCCCGGAAACGGAACAAGTTACACATTATCATCCTTATCTGCGGCTGCGCCAAATATTCTTCAAAATATGGGTACACATTACCTGATGACAGAAAACATCACGATTTCCGCCACCGACAAACTTACCATAGACGAAAACACAACGTTGAGTGTGAATGCTGACAAAGCGCTCTATGTTTACGGGGAATACCGCACAACTGCTTCTAATTTTTTGATTAATGCTGTAGATTCTGGTTTTCCCTTCAAAGGCATTCAGTTTGAGATTGGTTCTGTTGCAGAAATGAAAAATACAACTGTAGAATATGGCGGTGGCGTAAGAGTTTTGACCGACAATTTCTTGATGGATAATTGCGTGATCCGTAAAAATGCAACAGGCGTTGCAACCAATGGCGCCGTGAGTCTTTTCCGTGGAAATCCTGTGATCAAAAACTCTCAGTTTATCGAAAATTTCAGATCGGGAATCGCTTCCGGAACTTCCAGTGGTGGCTCTGTGACCATAGAAAACAATTATTTTTTCGGGAATAATGCTGGGAATAACAATTCGCCTCAAATCAATATCGGAATGTCCGTGACTGACTCGGTAAAAGTCATTAATAATACGGTTATCGGAAACAGAAGCCTTACAAAAGCAGGTGGAATTGGCGTTTCTATGCTGACTGGCGGCTCGACTCGTTTCAGAATAGAAGGAAATACGGTGAGAGATAATCGATACGGCATCACGTCAATCGGTGGCGGTGCATCCGGAATTATCAAAAATAATATTCTTGAAAATAACAATAGTGAAAACATTCCTAGCGATGGCGGTAGCGGAATTTCTATCTATGCAGCTCAGCATATCAAGATTAGAAACAATCAAATCCGAGGAAATCTTTGGGGAATTACGGTTCTTTCAAACGGAACTTTGGATCTGGGAACTGAAACGGACAGAGGCAATAATATTTTTAAAGACAATGCAAACACAGGAAACACCGTTGCATTTTTCAACAATACAACAAACCAAGTCAACGCTATCGGAAATTGCTGGAGAGAAGACGAACTTTCTACAGATGCAATGGTAGAGGAAGTGTTGGGAAGTCAAAATCCAAATACAATTTCCTACAAACCCTACGATTGCGCTTTGCCATTATCGGTTTCTGATGTTTCTAAATCATCTGTCAAAATCTACCCAAATCCGAGCAAAAATAATTTCTTCCTAGAAACTGAAAATGCAGGAAACATCGTGATCCAGGATCTTAGCGGAAAAGTTGTTCACTCTTCCATCGTGAGCAAAGGGAAGAGTGAAATCAAAACCAATTTGCAATCCGGCGTTTACATCATCACGCAGCAATCGGATGGAAAAAAATCTAGCACCAAATTGATTATTAAATAGTTAATAAAAAAACATAAAATATTGAAAGCATCACAAATCGTGGTGCTTTTTTGTGAAAATTCTAAAAAGAATATATAATTAACAATCTTAAAACTGTCTTAAAGTCTCTCAAAAAATGCCGCTCCCAAAAGAAAAATTGTATTTTTGGTAGGTTTTAATAAAATTTACAAATCATAAGTTTTTTGATATGAAAAAAATCTTCATTTTTTTTATGTATGTGGTTGGAATGATGCAACTTAACGCACAAGATAAAATAGACAAAGCGATTGAAAATCTGGAGCAAAATTACACACAGGAAAAAGTATATCTGCTTTTGGATAAGGAAAAATATGTTGTGGGCGACAACATCTACTT
>JAGNPP010000367.1 GCA_017989575.1 Chryseobacterium sp. | reverse complement strand
TCTGCTGCGCCAAGAACCACTTTCAATCCTTGAGATTTAAATTGATTTGCCAATTTTCCAATCGTTGTGGTTTTTCCAACACCGTTTACACCTACAACCATTATCACGTAAGGTTTTTTGCTGGTGTCGATGTTGTCTGTGTCGAGATGTGGATTGTTCAAAAGAAGTGCGGAGATCTCCTCACGCAGGATATTGTCCAATTCGCTGACGTTGACGTATTTGTCTCTTGCAACGCGGTCTTCTATTCTTTTGATGATTTTGATGGTGGTTTCTGCGCCAACATCGGATGCGATGAGAACTTCCTCCAGATCATCCAGGACTTCATCGTCCACCGTGTTTTTTCCTACTACAGCTCTGGATATTTTATCAAAAAAACCTTGGCTGGATTTTTCCAATCCTTTGTCGAGTGTTTCTTTATCTTCTTTTTTAAATATTTTTTTAAACCAACTCATTTGATATATAAATGATTAATGATAATCTGTAAATGATTTTATCGGAAACAAATATAACAAAAAAACTACCCTTAAAAAGAGTAGTTTTCTATATTGTATTCGGGTGAGGGATTATTTTTTCAAAAATCCATCAACTTCGTCAGCGTTCATTACTTTTTCTTCAAAAACGTAAGCGTCTGATTTAGAAGACTTCACCATTTTGATTACTTTTGTCATTTTTTTTGAACCAGCTCCACCTTGAAGTGTTGCTACTACTTTTTTTGCCATTGTAAAATATTTTTATAGATTACTTAATTTCTTTGTGAACAGTATATTTCTTAAGAACCGGATTGAATTTTTTAAGCTCCAATCTCTCTGTAGTGTTCTTTTTATTTTTTGTAGTAATGTATCTTGACATTCCTGCTACACCGCTTTCTTTATGCTCAGTACATTCTAGAATTACCTGAACTCTGTTACCTTTTTTAGCCATTACTTAGTAGTGTTTTTAATAAATCCATTTCTAGCAGCTCTCTCAAGCGCCTCCTCGATACCAATCTTGTTGATAATTCTCAATCCGTGAGCAGAAACCTTAAGGGTTACTGATTTATCTTGCTCAGGAAGAAAAAATTTCTTCTCTAGCAAGTTAATTTCAAAACGTCTTTTCGTTTTGTTATTAGCGTGAGAAACATTGTTTCCTACCATTGCACGCTTACCTGTTATTTGGCAAATTCTTGACATATCTCGATGTTCTTTTGACTAATGAATATTTGAGAGTGCAAAATAAAGGATTATTTTCCGGATAGGCAAATTATTTTGAAAATAATTAATAAAAAAACGAACGGGAAATATTTGATAATTAATATCTCACGTTCGTTCCTTACATATATAGAATAATTTAGTTTTCTATAAAGAATTTTACGTTTTCCAACGGATTTCCCGGCATTGCAATCTTTCCTTTGATGAGGATTGGGCATTGTATCAATTCAGGATTGAGGGCGATTACTTCCAAGGCCTGCTCATCATTCACAGATTCTGTTTCTGAAAAGTATTTTTTGAAAAGCTCTGTAGAATGTCTCAGAATTCTGCTTGGATTTTTGTTGAGTTTTTTGAAAAGCGTTCTCAGTTCAAAAAGGCTCAGTGGGTCTTTTCTAATATCAATGATTTGAAACTTGATATCATTCTCATCCAGATATTCCAAAATGGCTTTGGACTTTGGACAGCTGTTGTTGTGAATTACTTTTATCATGATACTGAGGCTTTTAATAAACTTTTTGGTGGTAATAATTGTACAGATTTGTCAAATTATTCACCAAAATAATTTAAAACAAACCGTTCAGTTCTGCATCTATTCTTTCCAGGATGTAACCAAAATCTTCTGGTTTTTCTACAAAATCCAAATTGTCCACATCTATTACAAGAAGCTTGCCTTCTTTGTAATTTTCTATCCAGTTTTGGTATTTGTTATTTAGTTTTGAAAGGTAATCGATGCTGATTCCTGCTTCATATTCCCGTCCTCTTTTGGAAATTTGACGCACCAAAGTTGGCACATCTGCTCGGAGATAAATTAGCAAATCTGGTGCCGAAACAAAGTCTTTCATCAACTTGAAAACTGATAAATAATTGTTGAAGTCGCGCTCGGAAAGAAGATTCATCTCGGCTAGATTTTCTGCAAAAATGTGTGCATCTTCGTAAATTGTTCTGTCCTGAATGACGTTTTTCCCACTCTCACGGATTTCCTTCACCTGGCGGAATCTACTCCCTAAGAAATAAATCTGCAGTGCAAAACTCCATTTGGACATATCGCCATAGAAATCATCCAAATAAGGATTGTGATCCACGTCTTCAAACTGAGCTTCCCAATTGTAATGTTTTGACAACATTGTAGTTAGGGTTGTTTTTCCGGCTCCGATATTTCCTGTGACAGCGATATGCATTTTTAATTATAATTGATAGGTGATAATTGATGAATGATAATATTAATAATACGATATTGCAAAATCAGGTATGACTGATCGATTATCATTTATTTGGTGTAAAGATAAAGTTTGTCTTTTATGAGTGCCAAAAATCCAGTGTTATTTTTATCCACAATTTTTGCGCTTTCGTTTTCGAAGATTTTAGAGAGATCTTTTCCATCAAATTTGTCGATGGTTTGGCTTCCAAAGATCCAAATGTCATTGTTGATTCTTC
>JAGNPP010000366.1 GCA_017989575.1 Chryseobacterium sp. | reverse complement strand
AGATACAAATTATGCTGTTTTCTAATCCTGTTTTTAAAAATAAATTAAATAGTGGGTTTTGTTAAGGAACGACTAATTATTGATGAAGCTCAGAGAATTGAAAATATTGGAATCATCATTAAACTAATCACAGACCAGATCAAAAATGTAAAAGTGATTGCGACTGGTTCGTCGTCTTTCGATTTGGCCAATAAAATCAACGAACCTTTGACCGGAAGAAAATGGGAATACCAATTATTTCCGCTTTCGTTTGAAGAAATGTCGAATCAAAATGGCTTTTTGGAAGAGCGAAGATTGCTGGAACATCGTCTTGTTTTCGGTTATTATCCAGAAATCGTGAACAATCCTGGTGACGAAATAGAACGTTTGAAAAACCTGACCGAAAGTTATTTGTACAAAGATGTTTTGCAATGGGAAAATATTCAGAAGCCGGAAAAGTTGGAAAAATTATTGACTGCGCTTGCCTTGCAAATGGGAAATGAGGTTTCATACAACGAACTTTCGCAATTGGTCGGGATTGATAATTTGACGGTTGAAAAGTACATCAGGCTTTTGGAACAATCGTTCATTATTTTCCGTTTGGATGGTTTTAACCGAAATTTGAGAAACGAGATCAAAAAAGGAAAGAAAATTTATTTCTACGACAACGGAATTCGGAATGCGATTTTGAACAATTTCAATTCTTTAAACCTTCGTGATGATGTGGGAAAACTGTGGGAAAACTTCTTGATTTCCGAAAGAATGAAAACCAATTCCTATCATTTGAAAAATTTCAAAACTTACTTTTGGAGAACGCACGCGCAACAGGAAATCGACTTTTTGGAAGAAGCCGACGGAAAAATATCAGCTTACGAATTCAAATGGAATGAAAGAACGAAAGCGAAAATCCCAAAGAATTTTTCAGAAACCTACAATCCCGAAATCGAGAAGATCATTACGAAAGATAATTTCCACGAGTTTGTGATTAATCGGTAGATTCACACGCCTTCCAAATCGCATCATTTTCCGGAACTGGCGCAACAATTTCTACTCTTTCTTTGGTTACAGGATGTTCAAACTCCAGTTTTCTAGCGTGTAGGGAAATTCCGCCATCGGGATTGGAACGTGGCGCGCCGTATTTCAAATCACCTTTTATTGGCACGCCTATTTTTGACAACTGCGCTCGAATTTGATGATGCCTTCCCGTTTCCAAATCAATTTCCAATAGTTGATAATTATCTAATGTTTTGATTATTTGATAATTAAGAATCGATTCTTTCGCTTTGTCGGTCGGTTTTATGAAAACGGTGGCTTTGTTGGTTTTCTCGTTTTTTTGAAGATAGTGAATCAATCTTTGGGATTTCGGAATCATTTCTTTGCCGACAATCGCCCAATACGTTTTTTTGACTTCGCGGTTTTTCACCATTACGGTCAATCGCGTCAAAGCTTTCGAAGTTTTGGCATAAATGACTAATCCAGAAGTTGGCCTGTCAATCCTATGAACCAAACCAAGGAAAACATTCCCCGGTTTTTCGTCTCTTTTTTTGATGAAATCTTTGATGAGTTCTAGCAAAGACAAATCGCCAGTTTTATCGCCTTGAACAAGTTGTCCGGCTTTTTTGTTGATGACGAGAAGATGATTGTCTTCGAAAATGATTTGGGCTTGTAAATTCACAATCGCAAATTTACTTTTTTTCTGATTAAGATAAGCTTGGACTCGATGAAATCCTTCAAACTGTTCAGTAAAATAACAGTTATAAATATTATTTTCTGTATTTTTAAAATTATAAAACTATATCTATGAATATTAATAAAACTTTTGCCTTATTTTTTCTATTACTTTCAATCATTACATTTTCTCAGAAAAAAATCAGCTTAGTTGATTTTGAAACCAAAAAACCAATCCCGCAGGCAAGAGTCGTTTACAACAATGAAATCTCATACACCAATGACGATGGACTTGTCACCATTCCCAATGATATTACGAGCATTCAAATTTCTTCTCCGGAATATGGCGATAATAAATACAATGTAAAAGATAAAATTGAGCTAAAACTTCTGTACAAAGAAATAGAAGAAGTTGTGATAAGACCGATAGATGCAAAAAAAATCATCGCTTCTGTGTTGAGAGAATACGATAAAAATTACGAAACAAAAACGTCCATCTTCAATGGAACTTTGAAATCCAAATCCGATGTTGACAATGAACTCAACAGGATTCTCGTGATGGATCTTGATCTCTGGACGCTCAACAACAAGTTTGATTACAGAAAAGATATTGATGAGTTTATGCAAATCAATCTTCGAAACAAAAAATTTGACAAGAACAGAAAGGATGACAAATCATATATTTTCAATGTTAAAAACAGCACAGATGAATCAAAATACATCAAAAGTTTTCTGCAAAGATTTTTCCTCTACAACCAACTGCTGATCTTAGATTTTTACACGAAAGGCTTCAAAATAAATGGTAAAATCATCTATGAAAACAACGATGTCCTCACCATAGATTTTAAATCTGACGAGATTCCAAACGATGTGTCAATTTTTGAAGGCACAATGCAGTACAACCAAAAAGAAAATACAATCATCTATCTGAAATGCAAACAGTTACAGAAAAACACCTTATCCAAATACACCAATTACTTGG
>JAGNPP010000107.1 GCA_017989575.1 Chryseobacterium sp. | reverse complement strand
GCGTTCTACTTTGTCAAGTTTTTCGATCAATGACTGTGCAAAAGATGCTTTGGAAGCACTCGCACGGAATTTATTGATTAATTCTTCGGTATGTTTTATTTCTGCATCCTGATTTTTCTTAGCCTGGATGAGTTTTTCTTTTCTGTCTTTTCTCAGTTCCAGATATTTGGAATAATTAGCCTTGTAATCATCGATTTTTCGGTTGTTAACATCAAAAGTTCTGTTGCAAGTCGAAGTCATAAATTGCTTGTCGTGACTTACCAATAACATCGAACCTGAATAGTCTTTCAAAAATTCTTCCAGCCAAATGATAGATTCCATATCAAGGTGGTTGGTAGGCTCATCCAGAAGCATCAAATCGTTTTGTTGAAGAAGCAGTTTTGCCAACTCGATTCTCATTCTCCAACCTCCGGAGAATTCGTCGGTTATTTTATGAAAATCACTGGCTTTGAAACCTAAACCAAACAAAATTTTCTCTACATCGCCTTCCAAATTGTATGCGTCGAAATTCATCAACAAATCATTCAAATCCGTCATTCTGTTGATGAGATCTGTGTACGCATCGCTTTCGTAATCAGTTCTTGTCGCCAATTGGTTGTTGACTTCTTCCAACTCATCTTTCAAGGCGTTGATTTGTTCAAAAGCCTGCATCGTCTCGTCCCAAACGGTTCTTCCTTTTACGAAATCAAGATCCTGTTTTAGGAAACCGATGGTGATCTTACCTTCAGTAACCACATTGCCTTCAAAGTAATTGATTTCTCCGGAAAGTATTTTGAGAAGCGTGGATTTTCCAGCTCCATTTTTTCCGACCAAACCGATTTTGTCCCCTTTTTTGATGGTAAAATTGGTGTCTTTGAAAAGATAATTTCCTGCGTGATGTAAGCCTAATCCCTGAACCGAAAGCATTGTATTCTATATTTTATTTGAATTTGCAAAAGTAGTGAAATATGATGGAAGATGGAAGCTGGATGTGGGAAGTTTATATTTGCTTAATAATTAAGGTGTTATTGAACGAGTAGTTGGCTTCGAGAGCCTCGGCCTGACAGTTGTTGATAGAGTGTGGTAAACTTCTATTAATAACAAAAGTTGAATTTATACTGAAACTTGCAGCCCGACTTATCTCAATTTCTTATTTTTTTAATTTGAATCGATGAACCACTTCGTTAGGTTTGAGTGGAAATCCTTTTTTGCTTTGACTCAAGTTCTATTTAGATTGAAATCTCCGAGCAAAAAAGATTGGGAACGGAAGGCGGAAAAGCTGCCATAAAAAATTAATGAAAGGCTTTCGACATATGTCAAATAGCTGCCCAAACAACTTTAAGGCTTTCTAATCAACGAATTTTATAAGGAAAAAATCTGACGATTTTTGAGTTTTTATTTGTCTTCGAGAGCCTCAGACTGACATTTCCACATTTAAACTATCAACCATCAACCGAATACCATCAACCAAAACAAATCCTTATCTTTGCAAAAATCTTAAACAAAATGAGCAAACCGATTACTGAGTTCATAGAAAAATATTATTTGCATTTCAATGCTGCGGCATTGGTAGATGCTTCCAAAGGCTATGTTGCGCACCTGAAAGATGGCGGGAAAATGATGATTACACTTGCTGGCGCAATGTCAACGGCGGAGTTAGGAAAAATTCTGGCTGAAATGATTCGCCAAGGGAAAGTGGATTTCATTTCTTGTACTGGTGCAAATCTAGAAGAGGATTTGATGAATCTTGTGGCGCACACGCATTACGAGAGAGTTCCGAATTACAGAGATCTGACGCCTCAGGAAGAGTGGGGACTTTTGGAAAGAGGCTTGAACAGAGTGACTGACACTTGTATCCCAGAAGAAGAAGCTTTCAGAAGATTGCAAAAACATATCTATGAAATCTGGAAAGATGCAGACACAAAAGGTGAAAGATATTTTCCGCACGAATATATGTACAAAATGATCTTGTCAGGCGTTCTTGAGCAGTATTACGAGATCCCGAGAGAAAATTCTTGGATGATTGCTGCCGCTGAGAAAAACTTGCCAATCGTAGTTCCAGGTTGGGAAGATTCTACAATGGGGAATATTTTCACGTCTTATTGTATCAAAGGAGATTTGAAGTTCTCAACAATGAAATCGGGAATCGAATATATGGCTTACTTGGCTGATTGGTATCCGAAAAATTCTGGTGGAAAAGGTGTTGGATTCTTCCAAGTTGGTGGTGGAATTGCGGGAGATTTCCCAATCTGTGTGGTGCCGATGTTGTACCAAGATATGGAAATGCACGACATTCCTTTCTGGTCTTATTTCTGTCAAATTTCTGATTCTACAACGTCTTACGGATCGTATTCCGGAGCAGTGCCGAACGAGAAAATCACTTGGGGTAAATTGGATATCAACACTCCGAAATTCATCGTAGAAAGTGATGCAACTATTTGTGCACCATTGATGTTCAGCTACATTCTTGAGAATTCATAAAGAGCTGGAAGATGGAAGTCTGAAGCTTGAAGTTATAGAGAAACGTTTCAAATTTTGAAACGTTTCTTTTTCTTAATCTGCCACACCAGACGGAAAAATTTCTTAAAAATTCATTTTGAATACGTTACAGAAAAGTAAGTTTGATGCTTTAACCGGAATGCGTGCCATTGCGGCGATTATGGTTTTTGTCTATCACAATCGAAAATATTGGCGTCACGATTTGCCTTTTGAAATCATGCGTTTCATCAGCGAATGGCATATTGGCGTAACTGTTTTTTTTGTTTTGAGTGGATTTTTATTGGCTTATCGGTACGAAGGGAAACCTTTGGAATCCAAAAAATCTTACTTAAAATATATTCTCCTCCGTATCGCTAGGATTTTTCCATTGTATTGGATTTTGCTGAGCTGTTATTTTCTCGATACGGCTTATTCCAAAAATGTAAATACTTATTTTTTACAGTATTCTCTTTTTTACTCTTTGTTTGACAGTTATTCGGTTTCGGGAATTGTGCAAGCTTGGTCGCTTACGGTAGAATTTTTCTTTTATATTTTAGCACCTTTTCTGTTTATATTACTCAAGAAAAGCTGGCAATATTGCATTCTGTTTTTGATTGGGTTTTTCTTTTTAGGTTGGGGAATTGGATCTGGTCTTCACGAGTTGAATGGAAATCCGAAAGGTTTTTTGTCACCTTTGAAATTTATGATTGGAAGCACATTTTTCGGTCGCAGTCTGGAGTTTTTCTTCGGAATGTTGTTGGCGTATCTGATGAAAAATGAAAAAGGAATTCTATTTTTAAATAAACTTAAAAAACCTACAGTTTGGGGTGGAATTTCTATTTTAGTTTTAAATATTTGCATTGCCTTTTTTGCCAGAAACAATTTTGTACACGGCGTAGAAAGATGGGAAGGGAGATTGATTCACGAATTGTTTTTGCCCGTAGGAATTGCCGTTTTCTTTTGGGGATTGATGACCGAGAGGACGCTCGTTTCAAGATTGCTTTCGTCTAAGTTTTTTATTCTGTTGGGAAATACTTCTTTTGTGTTTTATTTGATTCATTTGAGTTATTTTAATATGAAACTGAAATCTTACGTTTATCTTCCCGATCGTAATTTTGTTTTGCTTTGGATTTGCTCAATTATCATTTATCTTTTGATTGAAAAACCATTGTATGAACTGTGTAGAAAACTTATTTCTAAGATTAATTAAACTTTGATTTGAAAATAAAGAAAGCGTCCAAAAATGATTTGAACGCTTCTAATTTATATTTAAATGTTGATGATTTAATCTAATGAATTTACTAAAACCTTGTAACGATAACCAAAAATCAGTTTCTGAAATTTATTCAGTTTTGTAAAATCTCTTTTGCTATATTTTGGTAGAATTGCTTTGTTGATGTTGTTCAGAACTCTGAAAAATGCTTTTTTCATAACTTGAAATTTTAAAATACTGATGGTTAAAATACAAGTTTCAAGCCACGCTAAAAATCATTGATCAACCATCATCAATCATTTATAATTACAGCATCATCACACCTTCTATTTCTGCCACCTTTTTGTAGATTCTGATGACTTGGTCTGCGTCTAGCACAAAACAATCAATAGAAACAGAAGTATATTTTCCGGTAGAACTTTCCTTATTAGATAGAGTGTATTTCAAATTGTCGAATGCCCTTAAGATTTCCGTTATCTTTTCGGGATCACTTGTTACGATGAATTTAAAAAGATATTCTTCTGGGAAATTATGTTGTTCTTCTAGTTTTTCTTTCAACGATTTGTAAAATTCTTCTGGATTTGCGTGATTGCTATCTATGATGTCTGCCATCTAATTTTAATTTTGATTAATAAAAAATCTCCGCAAAAAACGGAGATCAAAGGTAGTGATATTTAATTTGTTGTTACGAAGGATTTTCTGCCGTAGCTTCCTGTGGGAGAGAAACGTCATCCGGAGCAGCTTCCAAAGCCTTGTCCAATGTGAAAAGTGATTCATTGGTTGCGCTGTCTCCACCCGCGATTTTCAATTTATCGATCAATTCAAGTGCTAGTTTTTCTTCCTCAATTTGCTCTTTTACAAACCATTGCATGAAATTCCAAGTTGCCCAGTCTTTCTCTTCAAAAGAAAGATTGACGATGTCGTAGATTGCGGTTGTATTATCCACCTCGTGTTCAAACACTTTGTTGAAAGCGTCTGTCAGATTTTGTGGATTTTCTGGTGGCGCAGGAATGGCTTCCACTTTTGCTTCGCCACCTCTGTCTAGGATGTAGCGCATAAATTTGATCATATGATTTCTCTCTTCCTGCGCATGGCGGTAGAGAAAATTAGCAATTCCGCCGTAACCTTTCACGTCTGCCCAACAACCGTAAGAGAGGAAAATTTGTGAAGCGTGCGCCTCTTTTGTCATTTGTTTTATCAATGCTTCCTGCATTCTGGCTGATAATCTGTTGGTGTTCATAATTCTGATATTTTGATTTATATTTTGGTTTATTTTTTAATTAGATTGAGATTACTCAAACTGCAAATTCCTGACCAGTTATTATTAACTCATTTTGAGTAAATAAAGATTTGAATTGATGAAAATGGGCAAATAACGAGCCAAAACAGGGATTTTTTTTATCGTTTTTTGACTCTTAAATGTTAAAATATTAATTTATGGTATTGAATATCAATTATTTATTAATTTTTTATTTTAACTTAAATTTTTGTTAATAAATTATTTTTATTCGGACTAAGAAAATAATACATAAGAATATTATGAGAAAAAATTATGTGAAATTACCGATGCTGATCGCCGCAATCTATTTTGGAGGCAATTTGCATGCGCAGTCCACACAAGATACAGCTGCTGCCGAAAATAAGATTGAGGAAGTGGTTGTGATTGGATATGGATCACAAAAGAAGGAAAATGTTACAGGAAGTATTGGAATTGTTTCTGCAAAAGATCTTGCAGATAAACCAAATGCAAATCCACTAAGTTCTGTTCAAGGAAGATTGGCCGGGGTGAATGTTGTGAACTCTGGTACACCGGGAGGTTCTCCTCGTGTAGATATTAGAGGGATTGGATCACTATCCGGAAACACAGTTTTCATCGTAGATGGAATGTTGACAGAGGATATCTCTTTCCTTAATCCTCAGGACATTGAGTCGATGAGTGTTTTGAAAGATCCCTCCAGTTTAGCAATTTTTGGAGCAAAAGCAGCGAATGGTGCTGTGATTATCAAAACTAAAACAGGGAAAGGAAAACCGGTTTTCAATCTAAATTCTTATTTGGGTATCAAAACCGTGACCAATGTTCCTAAGATGGTAAACGGTGATCAGTACATAGAATTGTACAACGAGAGATTGATTAATGATAACAAGGGCAGTACTGCAGGATCTATAACCAAAGCAGGTTATCCTGGTAATACTGATTGGTTTAAAGAGATTTTGCGTACAAGCATGATTAATTCCAATGATTTTTCAGCATCTGGAAGTTTAGGAAAACTGAATTATTATGGTAGCGTTGGTTATCTTCAAGATGAAGGTAATTTAGCTGCAGGTAGAGGAATCAATTCAGGAAGTGGATTCAATAGATTTAATACAAAATTGAACCTAAGCTATAAAGTAACAGATAACATTACAATTGGAAATAACTTTGCTTTTTCCAAAATGCGTACCGATATAGCCCAAAACCCACTATTGGATGCTCGTAATGCACCTCCTGTTTTTGGAACAATTAACCCGGATACAGGAATGTACCAATATATTACTTTGGTAACTGTGCCCAATCCAAGAGCAAAACTGGATTTGTACCGTTCTCAAGAAAGACAAGAGAGACTATTGAATAACGTTTGGGCCGAAGTTAAGTTCTTGAAAGATTTTACTTTTAGAAGTAGCTATACAAGTGATAATTATAGCCCAAGCAAATATGAATATACTCCAACATTATTTTTTGCACCTACTGCAGATCAAAGGGATCCACTTTTGATTACAAGAGATGTGAGACATCGCAATTATGTTTGGGATAATACAATCAACTGGAAGAAAAGTTTTGGTAGTCATAATTTAGATTTATTAGCTGGTTTTTCTAGAATTAGAGATTCTAGATCAGAAGATTACTGGTCTGCAAATAATGTAATGTATGATGGAACAAACGGATCTTTAAACATTCAAAATGGAACAGATATAGTACATTTTGCGAATACCCAGACTGTACCAGTTGCAGTTACTCAGGATCAACAAAGAATAGAATCTTTCTTTGGTAGAATTAATTATGATTATGCTGGAAAATATCTTTTGAACGCATCTATTCGTAGAGATGCAACTTCACAAATTTCCGTAGACAGAGCTAAGGTTTTCCCAGCTGTAAGTATAGGGTGGGTAGCGTCTAAAGAAGGATTTATGAGTAATCAAACCGTTTTTGATTTGTTGAAATTCAGAGCTAGTTGGGGTGAGTTAGGAAATCCTAAAGTGCAAAGAAGTTTCAACCAACTTGTATCCAATGTTACGGGTGTTTATTATGGTAATAATGGTTATCCGGCTGCTACTATCAATACAGTTATTGACGATACAATTGGTTGGGAAACTACAATAGGTATGGATTACGGTGTAGAAATGGCATTGTTGAATAACAAGTTGAAAATTGAAGCAACTTATTACAACAAAGAGTCAAAAGATGTAGTTTACGGTATTTTCCAAGGAACTGTATCGGGAGCTGAAAACTGGAGAAATTATGTAACTAATGCTTATTCTTTCAGAAATAAAGGTTTTGAGGTTTCTGCAAATTATAATACAAATTTAAGTGATAATGTAAAACTTGGATTTTACGGGAACTTTACGTCGCTTAAAAATGAAATCACAGATGTTTATGGAGGTTCTTTCCTAGAAACTGGAGCTAGTTTATTTGGAAATTCCATTATTAGATTACAAACGGGACAAGCTGTTGGTTCTTATTATGGATATCAAGTAGATGGCGTTTTCCAAAATGATGCAGATGCTATTGCTTCTGGTCAAAACGGAGGAGATGCTAGAGCTGGTTGGTTCAAGTTCAAAGACATGGACGGTAATGGTGTTATCGATTCTAGAGATAAAACATTCTTAGGAAGCCCAATTCCAAAAGGAACTTACGGTTTCGGATTTAATTTAAATATCCACGCTATCGATTTTGGAATTGATTTCCAAGGTGTATTTGGTAACAAGATTTACAATTACAACCGTGAGCAAAGATATGGTAACGAAAGTTGGGATCTTGATATGTATAATAACAGATGGACCGGAGCAGGAACATCGAATACAAATTCTATGATAACGTCTAACCAATTGATTATTGCTCCGAATAGCTTCTATGTAGAAGATGGTAGTTATTTCAGAATTAGAAATATCCAAGTGGGTTACTCATTACCAAAAAATATAGCAAATTCTTTATCAGTTAGTAAATTAAGAATTTACTTAAGTGCTCAAAACCCTTGGACAAGTTTCAAGTATAACGGATTCTCTCCGGAGATTATGAACACGGACAGAGTACAAATGGGTATTGATC
>JAGNPP010000365.1 GCA_017989575.1 Chryseobacterium sp. | reverse complement strand
AAAAATACAATCCCAAAGCGGTTGTGATTGTAAAATCCACAGTTCCTGTTGGTTTCACGGAAAACTTAAAAAAAGAGTTAAATTTCGATAATATCCTATTTTCTCCAGAGTTTTTGAGAGAAGGAAAAGCACTTTATGACAATCTTTATCCATCAAGGATCATCATCGGCGAGCAAAGCGAGCGGGCAACGGTTTTTGCGAATCTTTTGAAAGAAGGTGCCATAAAAAAAGACATCCCCATCCTTTTTACCAACGCAACAGAAGCAGAAGCCATCAAATTGTTCTCAAATACTTATTTGGCAATGCGTGTAGCTTACTTCAATGAATTGGATAGCTATTCCCAAATCCATGGATTAGACAGCCGTCAAATTATAGAAGGTGTAGGGTTAGATCCAAGAATTGGTTCTCATTACAATAATCCATCTTTTGGATATGGAGGTTATTGTCTTCCGAAAGACACCAAGCAATTGCTTGCCAATTATGATTCGGTTCCTAACAACCTTATCCAAGCTATTGTGGATGCCAATCGTACGAGAAAAGATTTTATTGCTGATTCTATTTTGGCAAAACAACCTAAGAAAGTTGGGGTCTACAGGCTTATAATGAAATCGGGGTCAGACAATTTTCGGGCTTCTGCAATCCAAGGCATCATGAAAAGAATTAAGGCTAAAGGAGTAGAAGTTGTTGTTTACGAGCCCGTTATGAAAGAAGATTCTTTTTTCGGCTCAAAAGTTTACACAGATTTAGATGCTTTTAAACAAGAATGTGACGTCATTATATCCAACAGAAAAACACCGGATTTGGATGATGTGAAAGAAAAAGTTTATACTAGGGATTTATTCGGGAACGATTAAAATTTAAAAAACTAAAAACAATACAATAGTATTTATGAAAAATATTATCATTACCGGCGGAGCAGGATTTATAGGTTCTCACGTTGTAAGAGAATTTGTTAAAAATAATCCGGATTCCAAAATCATCAATCTTGATGCTTTGACTTACGCCGGAAATCTTGAAAATTTGAAAGACATCGAAAACGAACCAAATTATGTTTTCGAAAAAGCAGACATCACAAAACCTGAAGAGCTTAGAAAGGTTTTTGAAAAATACAACCCCGATGCCATAGTGCATTTAGCCGCTGAAAGTCACGTAGACAGAAGTATCACGGATCCAAATGCGTTCATTAACACAAACGTCAACGGAACTGCAAATCTTCTTAATCTTTGTATCGAATTCTGGACTTTGAATCCAGATCATACACACGGAAGATTTCCTAATGAGCCTAGAAAAAATCTTTTCTACCACGTTTCTACGGATGAAGTTTACGGAAGTTTGGGAGAAACTGGTTTCTTCTTGGAAACGACACCTTACGATCCACAATCGCCTTATTCCGCTTCGAAGGCAGCTTCTGACCACTTGGTGAGAGCTTATGGAAATACTTACGGAATGCCATTTATTTTGTCAAATTGTTCCAACAATTACGGTCCAAATCACTTTCCTGAGAAATTGATTCCACTTTGTATTTCGAATATCATTAATGAAAAGCCATTGCCAATCTATGGTGACGGAAAATATACTAGAGATTGGTTATTCGTAATCGATCACGCAAAAGCGATTCATCAGATCTTCAACGAATCTAAAACTGGAGAGACTTATAATATCGGAGGTTTCAACGAGTGGCAAAACATTGATTTGGTTCAAGAATTAATCAACCAAATGGATGAAAAGCTGGGTAATCCAGCAGGACATTCAGAAAAACTGATTACTTATGTAAAAGACAGACCAGGCCACGACAAACGTTATGCTATCGATGCTACAAAATTGAACAAAGATCTTGGCTGGAAACCATCTGTAACTTTCGAACAAGGTTTAGGAAAAACCATCGACTGGTTCCTTGAAAACAAAGAATGGTTGGAGAATGTGACATCAGGAGATTACCAGAAATACTACAATAATCAATACAATTAATATGAAAGGAATTATATTAGCCGGAGGATCCGGAACAAGATTGTTTCCATTGACGATTGCTGTAAGCAAACAGTTGATGCCGGTCTACGACAAACCAATGATCTACTATCCACTCTCAACATTATTGTTAGCTGGTATTAAAGATATTTTAATCATCACAACACCTCACGATCAAGCAGGATTCATCAAGCTTTTGGGCGATGGATCTCAACTGGGTTGTAATATAGAATATGTGGTACAGCCAAGTCCAGACGGATTGGCACAGGCATTTATCCTTGGTGATAAATTCATCGGTGATGATTCTGCAGCTTTGGTTTTGGGTGATAATATTTTTTATGGTTCCGAAATGGGAACTTTATTGAAGAATAAAACCAATCCAGACGGCGGTGTTGTTTTCGCTTATCACGTTGCAGATCCCGAAAGATATGGCGTGGTGGAATTTGATAACGATTTCAAAGCCCTTTCTATCGAAGAAAAACCTACTGAGCCAAAATCAAACTACGCCGTTCCAGGACTTTATTTTTATGATAATGAAGTGGTTGAAATTGCAAAAAACATCAAACCATCTCCAAGAGGTGAACTAGAAATCACGGATATCAATAATGTTTACCTCAGCAAAGGCAAATTGGAAGTGGGCGTTCTGGACAGAGGAACGGCTTGGCTG
>JAGNPP010000364.1 GCA_017989575.1 Chryseobacterium sp. | reverse complement strand
AAACTTCATGACCAACCTTGTAGCAGGAATAATTGCTTATAATTTTCTTCCCAAAAAACCTTCATTAAAATATGAAACCGTGAAATCTAATCAGTTAGCGCTGTTTTTTTAATCGAACTCAGGTTTTCAGGAACGCGGAAACTTTCAGCGATCTGATGTAGAATTGGCTGTGCAAAATAAATGTTCGAAACGCTAATTCCTGCGACGACAGCCATTCCAAGAACCTGACCTTTGCTCAGTTGTGATTGTACCTCTGACATCGCTTATTTCGAAGCTTGGTTAAGGATTTCCAAATCTTCAGAATCTAAACTCAATTTTGGTGCGTCGAAAATGGTTTGCAATTGTCTTTCGCTCGTCGCACTTACGATTGGCGCTGTAATTAGTGGATTTGCCAACAACCAAGCCAACGCAACAGTTGCAGGTTGAGATTGATGTTTTTCTGAAACTTTGTCAAGTGCACTCAAAACTGCTTTTCCTTTATCATCAAAATATTTTTTGATGCCGGCGCCTCGGGTTGTTTTTTCAAAATCTTCTTCGGTTCTGTATTTTCCGGTTAAGAATCCTGCGGCCAAAGACCAATAAGGAAAAGCGCTCAATCCATATTTTTCAACTAATGATGCGTATTCCGTTTCGAATTTTTCTCTTTCCACCAAATTATAATGAGGCTGAAGCGCCACATATTTTGGCAAATTATTTTTCTCAGCGACTTCAAAAGATTCAATCAATCTTTCAGGCGAAATGTTGGACGCTGCGATATATCTTACTTTTCCGGCTTTTATGATTTCGTCGTAAGCAGAAAGCGTTTCTTCAACTGATGTCACTTTATCATCAAAATGTGTGTAGTACAAATCGATGTGGTCTGTTCCAAGACGTTTCAGAGATTCGTCAATAGATTTCAGAATGTGTTTTTTGCTGATGTCGAAGCCGTGTTCTTTGGTTTCGGAACCCACTTTTGTGGCGAGAACGATGTCTTGTCGGTTCTTTTTCTCCTTCATCCATTTTCCGATGATTTCTTCGGATTGTCCGCCTTTTCCGTTCACCCACCAAGAATAAGTGTCGGCTGTATCGATGAAATTAAATCCACCTTCTTCAAATTTATTCAAGATGTTGAACGATTCTTTCTCGTCCAAAGTCCATCCAAAAACGTTTCCTCCAAAGTTGATCGGAGCAATTTCTAAGTCTGTATTTTTAATATTTACTTTTTTCATTTTGATGATTTATTATTTTAAAAATTCTTTCACAGGTTTGATGAATTGGTCAAAAACCTCGATGTGCGGAAGATGTCCCACGTTGTCGATTTCTACCAGTTTTGAACCTTTTATTTTTTGTTGAGTGGCTTTTCCCAATAGGTCATATCGTCCCATCGTTTCAGCTATTTTTGGGTCTTTTACATTGCCTTTTCCAATCGCCGTTCTGTCGCGTGTTCCGATAATCAATAAAGTGGGAATATTCAGGTTTTGAAATTCATAAACCACGGGTTGCGTGAAGATCATATCAGAAGTTTTAGCGTTGACCAAAGCTACTTTTTGATAATCCGGCGCTTTTGTCCATCCTGTTAAAAGATAGACCCACTCGTCATATTCCGGTTTCCATTGGTTGTCGTAATAGAATCCATTTTGGTATTTTTTTGTCGATTCATAATCGGCTTTCATTTCGGTTTCGTAATTTTTATCGATAGAAGTGTAAGGCGCAACCAATTTCCAATCTTCCAGTCCGATTGAGTTTTCGAGGATTAATTTCTCAACTGTTTCAGGATACATTAATGAAAATCTTGTCGCTACCATTCCACCCATCGAATGTCCCAGAAGATAAATTTTATCAATTTTTAATTCATCCAAAACGGCTTTCGTATTCTGAGCCAATTGCTGAAAGGTAAATTGATAATCAGTTGGTTTTGATGATTTGCCGAAACCAATCTGGTCAGGAACAACTACTCGAAATCCTTCTTTAGTCAAAGCATCAACCGTCGTTTTCCAATAAGCGCCATTGAAGTTTTTACCGTGAAGTAGAACCACGGTTTTTCCGTTGGCTTTATTTGGTTTGATGTCCATATAAGCCATTGTCAAATCCTGATTTTGACTTTTCAAATTCAGAAAATTGACTTTGTACGGATATTCATAATTCGTCAGCATAATATCCAAAACCGGCCGATTTTCCTGAGCGGATAAATTAATTGATAAAATCAGAAATGCTATTATTTTTATTAATTTCATAATTTATTTTTTGATAATTAATGAGTTGAAGCTGGTCTGTATTTTTCCCAATACCAAAGCAATCCACCCAAATAAATCGAATGTACCAATTGCGCTTCAATCCCAGTCCAATTCTCAACAGATGCACTTCCGAAAACCAAAAGTCCCATCAATGCCAAGCCGGCATAAATGGTATATTTTGTCTGATAGCCGATTAATAAAATCAATCCAATCACAAACTCTGCAATTGGAATAAAATATCCGAAAGGCGTTAGCAAACTCTCAGGAATCGCGGATTTTTCCATAGATTTTACCATCCCTTCCGTGAACGTTTGCAACTTTGGCAATCTTACCAAGCCGTGACCAAAGATGGAAAGTGCGACTGGTAATCTTAAAAAGAAATAGGTGGTTTTGAAGTCTTTCATAGTTTAAATTTTATTTTAAATG
>JAGNPP010000106.1 GCA_017989575.1 Chryseobacterium sp. | reverse complement strand
TTCAATTTTCTAATTTGTTCAAAATTTTGTAAAAATTCGCTTGTCAATTTTTTATTAATACCATCAAGCGTAATTTGCCATTCTTTGTAAACAGAATTTTCTTCTATTTCTTTTTTGCTCAATTTTGCCAATTCTAATTCTAATGTTTTTTTGATGTCAAAAATATTTTCATATTCTTGATTAATTAAACCTGCGACATTTTCAATACTTCCAAGACAACCATTTAAATATTTCATTTTCAGCGGATAATCTCAATAATATTTATAAAGATTAACAATTTTTTTATCATTTCTGTGAACAAGCTCAATGCAAGAATAAAATCTAAGAGAATTACTGGAATTCTTCGCCAAAATCAATAAATCTTGATTATTTAATTTTCCTTTTATATTTTCGAAGGACTTATAAATTTCACTGTATTCTCCGCCCACACCAACATTTTCAGACTCAGCGTAATCTATTGTTAATAATGGTTTTATTAATTTTTGTTTATCTGGAGATAATTGTGCAAATGAGAAAAATGAAATACTACAAATTAAAATCAATAATACTTTTTTCATAATTGATGTTTGAACTTCTAATTTATGATTTTTTTCCGAATCATAAGTCAAAAAAAAATCCGAAACACAACCGTTCCGGACTTATTAACTTGTACAAGCAATATCTTTTAATCCTCTTTTAGAGAGAAGAAATATTCTTTTAATTTACCAAGATTTACTTTATCACTACCGATGAAAACTTCGTTTTCCGTCAAGAAAACAGGACGTTTTAGAAATGTATAATGGTCCAACAGCAATTCCTTGTAATCCTCTTCCTTCAAAGCTTTAGGGTCCAATTCCTGCAACTTGATTTGATTAGATTTCTTATTGAAAAGCGCTTCGTAAGAACCAGCCAATTTGTACATATCTTCCACTTCTTCCGCTGTGATTGGGTTCATTTTTATTTCACGCAGTTCCCAATCCCTCGTATCATATTGTCCCAATATTTTTCTACAGGTGTCGCAAGTTTTAAGATAAAATACTTTTTTCATTTTGCAAAAATACGTTTTATTTTCCACATCTTGGCTATGTCGATTAGATAACTTATATTACGCCCCGACACAAGCACTCATCTTCCGCTATTTACATCCCTAACTTTAACGTTCATTAAGGATTAAGTTTCATATTTTGGGCAACTTATCCGCCTTCCGTTCCCAATCTTTTTGCCAGCGCCATTCCAGCCACAAAAAAGGATTTCCACTCAAGTCGGGTTGCAGATTCCAAATCCAAACAAGTTTTGTTATCAGATTGAAGATTCAAATCCCTTCAAAAAACCTTACATTTATACAAACATTCAGAAAAATGGACAACAAACCAATTACTTTTCAGTTTATTTCCGAACCTACAGACGTCAATTTCGGAGGCAATGTACACGGTGGAAGCGTGATGAAATGGATAGACCAAGTAGGTTACGCTTGTGCAAGCAATTGGTCATCCAGTTATTGCGTTACTGTTTACGTCGGCGGAATTCGGTTCTATAAACCTATCAAAATTGGAGAAATTGTAAAACTGGAGTCCAAAGTTATTTTGACAGGAAACTCAAGTATGCACATCTCCATCGATGTATTTTCACGAAATGTAAAAGAGAAAAAATTTGAGAAGAGAACACATTGCATTATCGTTTTTGTTGCCGTGGACGAGAACGGAAAATCAGTAGAAGTTCCAAAATGGAATCCAACGACAGAAAAAGAAATACAAATGGAGCAATATGCAATCAAACTAAAAGACCTCAGAAAAAATATCGAGGATGAGATGAAACCATTTTTATAATTTTTCAAAAAAATAGTTGTGGAATTAAAAATCATTTCTAAATTTGTCCCAATGAAATCAATGAACAAAAATAACTGGTGGTGGCTTTCAAACTCTTTGTCGGGTCTGACAGACTTATTGGTGTTCTAAATTCTGAACTAACTATAACTCAATCATAATAAGACTTCGACATTTTTTGTTGAAGTCTTTTTTTTTCACTTTGTCAAAGTTTCAAATCTTTGACAAAGTTTTTAAATCAATTTTTAATTTATATGATAAATCATCAAGCAATAAAAGTAAAAACCACCGTAAAATCCCAATTGGCAGACCTTTTCACGCCCATCGGAATTTACCTGCGACTTCGCGATAATTTTCGTGACACGATTCTCCTGGAAAATGCAGGCAATCAAAACTCGGAGAACTCCTATTCTTTCATTTGCGTCAATGCAATCGCAGGAATCGAAATCAGAGATTATCACGAAGCAGAATTCAAATTTCCATTGGAAAATCCAGAAAAAATCCAGTTGGAAAACGAAAAATTATCAGATCTGCTTCAAGAATTTTCCAAAACTTTCGAATGCGAAAAACCAAATCACGAAATTGGAAAAAGTGCGCAAGGATTTTTCGGATATACAAGTTATGACGCGATTCCGTTTTTTGAGAATATCAAATTTAAAGAGCTTTCTGAGGAAAATAAAATTCCGTTGATGCGTTATCGTCTTTATCAATATGTGATTGCAATTAATCATCATAATGACGAAATGTTCTTAATTGAGAATAAAATCGATGGACTTAAGTCAGAACTTTCAACCATTGAGAATTTCATCAACCAAAAAAATGCGCCTGTTTTTCCTTTTGAAATCACTGCAGAAGAAACGTCGAATTTGAAAGATGAAGAATTTTTGGAATCGGTAGAATTTGCAAAAAAACATTGTTTCCGTGGCGACGTTTTTCAATTGGTTCTCAGCAGACGATTTGAGCAGAAATTTCAAGGCGACGAGTTCAATGTTTATCGTGCTTTGCGAAATATTAATCCTTCTCCTTATTTATTCTTCTTCGATTATGGCGATTATAAATTAATTGGTTCAAGTCCGGAAAGTCAGTTGATCATCAAAAACGGAAAAGCAATCATTCATCCAATTGCAGGAACTTTCAAACGGACCGGAAACATCGAAAACGATTTAGAATCCGCAGAAGAACTCAAAAAAGACCCGAAAGAAAACGCCGAACACACGATGTTGGTTGACTTGGCGCGAAATGATTTAAGCATTCACGGGAAAAATACAACGGTTTCTAAACTGAAGGAAATTCATTTCTTTTCCCACGTCATTCATATGGTTTCGGAAGTGGTTGCAGATGTGAAAGAAAATCAAAATCCTTACGAAATGATTGCGACCACTTTCCCACAGGGCACATTGAGTGGCGCACCAAAATACCGAGCAATGCAACTCATCGATGAACACGAGAAAACATCAAGAAGTTATTACGCAGGTTGTATTGGTTTTGTTGGTTTTGATGGAAGTTGCAACCAAGCAATTATGATAAGAACTTTCTTGAGTAAAAATAATACACTATTTTATCAAGCCGGAGCGGGAATCACAGCAAAATCCGTTGCAGAAAGTGAATTGCAAGAAGTGAATAACAAATTAGGAGCTTTGAAAAAAGCCGTTTTAAAAGCAGAGAAAATTGGTTGATAGTTGATGGTTGTCAGTTGATAGAAATACAAAAAAACACATAAATATGGAATATATTAATCTCGATGTCTGGAAAGAAGCAAGAAAACTAACAAATATTGTTTACAACCTAACAAAAAATCATCCAAAAGAGGAAATATTTGGATTAACTAATCAAATTAGAAGATGTGCAATTTCTGTCCCTTCAAACATTGCAGAAGGTTGTGGAAGAAGTACTTCAAAAGATACAACACACTTTCTATTTATTGCCAGAGGTTCACTTTATGAACTTGAAACGCAATTTTATTTATCAGCAGACCAAAATTATTTAAGCGACGAGGAACTCATAATAATTCTCAATCAAATAATGATTTGCAAAAAATTATTAAACGGATTCATAAACTATTACAGAACTAAGTAAAATGACAGATATTCTAAAACCATCAACCATCAACGATCAACCACCAACCAAAATTCTGGTGTTCGATAATTACGATAGTTTCACTTACAATTTGGTTCAAATCATCGAACAGATTGTTGGTGAAGAAGTAGACGTTTTCCGCAACGATAAAATCGCCCTGGAAGACATCGACAAATACGACAAAATCATCCTTTCGCCAGGACCTGGAATTCCGGAAGAAGCTGGAATTTTGTTGGATGTCATCAAAAAATATGCACCATCGAAATCGATTTTCGGAGTTTGCCTTGGTCAACAGGCAATTGCGGAAGCTTTTGGTGGAAGTTTGATTAACCTTTCCGAAATCTATCACGGGGTTGCTACAGAATCTATTCAAATCAATGCGCACCAAATTTTCAATGGTTTACCAGAAACTTTGGAAGTTGGAAGATACCATTCCTGGGCAGTGAATCCTGATGATTTTCCCGTTGAACTAGAAATCACAAGCGTTGATAAAAACGGAATGATTATGAGTTTGAAACACAAATCTTATGACGTTCACGCCGTACAATATCATCCGGAAAGCATCTTGACACCCGATGGGAAAAAGATTTTAGAAAACTTTTTAAATGGTTGATAGTTGTTAGTTGTCTGTTGATAGAAAACCGACAACTAACAACCATCAACTAACAACTATATTATGAAACAAATACTACAATATCTCTTCAACCACCAAACTTTAACAAAAGCCGAAGCTAAGGCGATTCTGACGGAGATTTCACAAAATAAATTCAATGAAAGCGAGGTGACAGCCTTTGTTACCGTTTTCTTGATGAGAAGTATTACGCTCGAAGAACTCACTGGTTTCCGTGAGGCTTTACTTCAGTTGGCAAAACCTATCGATTTGGGGACGAACGACTTGGTGGACATTGTCGGAACAGGTGGCGACGGAAAAAACACATTTAATATTTCGACTTTGGCGAGTTTCATCGTTGCCGGAACTGGACAGAAAGTCGCCAAACAAGGTAATTATGGCGCATCATCTATTTCTGGTTCATCAAATGTGTTGGAGGAATTGGGATACAAATTCAAAGATAATTCTGAAGATTTAAAAGCCGATTTAGAAAAAGGAAATATCTGCTTCATCCACGCTCCACTCTTCCATCCAGCTTTGAAATCTGTAGCACCTTTAAGAAAACAATTAGGATTGAAGACTTTTTTCAATATTCTTGGACCTTTGGTAAATCCGGCGAAACCAAAATATTCTATGATTGGCGTGGCGAATCTAGAGATTGCGAGAGTTTATCAATACCTTTTGCAACAGCAGAAAAGCGAGTTTATGCTCGTTCACGCTTTGGATGGTTATGATGAAATTTCATTGACGGGAGATACAAAAATCATCAATAAGTCGGGTGAAAAAATCTATTCAGCGGAAGATTTGAAATTCAAAAACATCGAACCGGAAAGTATTTTTGGAGGTCATTCAAAAGAAGAAGCGGCGAAGATTTTCATTAACATTTTGGAAGGAAAAGGAACTGATGAACAGAATTCTGTGGTTCTGGCAAATGCTACAGTCGCACTTTTAAACACTGAAAAATATGGGAATTTTGATGATTGTCTAACACTTGCAAAGGAAAGTTTGGAAAACGGAAAAGCGTTACAAAGCCTTAAGAATATTATTAAGTAGAATTTTTATGGCGACAATTTCCGCCCTCCATTCCCGCTATTTTTTGCCTTTACTTTTCCAGCAACAAAAAATGAGCTCCACTCAGGTCGGGTCGCAGATTCAATATAAATATAAAGTTTAGTCAAAAGAAATGACAATTTTAGATAAAATCATAGAACGAAAAAAACAGGAAATTGCAGATTCAAAATCCGAGATTTCTCTGGAACAATTAAAAGATTCAGAATTCTTTGAGAGAACAACTTTTTCCTTGAAACAAACTTTGAAATCCAAATCCGGAATCATCACCGAATTCAAAAGAAAATCTCCAAGCAAAGGAATAATTAACGACAAAGTTTCGCCATTGGAAGTCGTTTCTCAATATGAAAAATTTGGAGCGAGTGCGGTTTCAATTTTGACGGATAAAGATTTTTTCGGCGGAAGTTTTGAAGATATTTTGAGCGTTCGAAATCACATCAACATTCCAATTTTGAGAAAGGATTTTATGGTCGATGAATATCAATTCTATGAAGCAAAATCACTTGGGGCCGACGTAATTTTGTTGATTGCATCTTGCCTTTCACCAACTCAAGTTTTAGAATTTACAGAATTGGCTCATCAATTGAATCTCGAAGTTTTGTTAGAAATTCATTCGGAAGAAGAGCTTGTTCATATTAATAAAGATGTAGATTTTGTCGGAATCAACAACAGAAATTTGAAGGATTTCAAAGTCGATTTGCAACATTCTGTCAATTTGAAAAACCAACTTCCAAAAGATATCTTGTCCGTCGCAGAAAGCGGAATTTATAACGAAGAAGATTTCAAATTCCTGAAAGATAAAGGTTTTGATGGTTTTTTAATGGGAGAATATTTTATGAAGAATGAAAATCCAGGGAAGAAATTCGAAGAATTTGTTTCCAATGTAGCAATATAAAAGTCTAACAATTTACCAATGTTTGAATTCGAACAACAATCAACCAACAACCATCAACCAAAACTAAAAGTTTGCGGATTGACAAAACTCGACCAAATTCAGGAATTAATTGATTTGAAAGTTGATTTCCTCGGCTTTATCTTTTATAATAAATCGCCGAGATTTGTATTGAATCATTTGAGTTTAGAACAGATTTCAACCATTAAACATTCAGGAAAAGTTGGTGTTTTTGTAAACGAAAATGTTAAAAAAGTTATAGAAATTTCAGAAAAGGCAAAATTAAACTTCATTCAACTTCACGGCGACGAGACAGACAATTTCATTTCAGAATTAAGAGAAAAACTAAATCCTGAAATTACAATAATAAAAGTAATTCGAATAGGAAATCAAACATCTGACGAACTTCAAAAAACCATCAACCAACAACCAACAACCATCAACCATCTCCTATTTGACACAGATTCAAAAGCGTTTGGCGGAACAGGAAAGACCTTCGATTGGAAGATTTTAAATGAAATCGAATTTCCAACTCCTTATTTTTTAAGTGGTGGCATTTCAAACGAAAATATCCATCAACTGACAACCATTAACTATCAACCAATCGCACTCGATATCAATTCGAAATTCGAGATTGAACCAGGAAATAAAGATTTAGAAAAAATAAAAATTTTCCTAAATTTATTGAATAGTCCCAAAGGGACGAATTAGCCAAGAATAGGATGCAATCCTATCAAAACAAAAATTATAATTATGCCACAATCATTAGTCAAAAATTATATCCATATCATTTTCAGTACGAAGTATAGAAATGATTTTATAGATGAAAATATTGAAAATGAACTATTTGCTTATATAGGTTCGATTTGCAAAGATTTTGAAAGTACAGCAATCCAAATTGGAGGAACAGATAATCACATTCATATTCTATGTTTGCTTTCAAGAAAAATTGCTTTGATGAAGTTGGTTCAAGAGATAAAAGCACACTCTTCAAAATGGATAAAAACTAAAGGAAAAAAATATGAAAATTTCTTTTGGCAAGATGGTTATGGTGCATTTTCGGTAAGTCCAAATAATATTTTTGCTGTAAAAAACTACATTAAAAATCAGAGAGAACATCATAAAAACTTTGATTTCAAAAAAGAACTCGTTAGTTATTATCAAAAATATAAAATCGAATATGATGAAAAATATCTTTGGGATTAATTTTCTCAACTCGTAAATTTGATAGGATTGCATCCTATCCTTTATTAAATCGTCCCTTTGGGACTTTCTTTAAATCAATTTTCCTAAAAAATGAACTACCAAAATCCAGATAAAAACGGCTACTACGGCGATTTCGGAGGCGCTTTCGTTCCCGAAATGCTTTACCCGAACGTTGCTGAATTGCAGGAAAAATACATCCAGATCATCGAATCCGAAGAATTCCAAACCGAGTTTCAGGATTTGCTGAAAAACTATGTCGGACGTGCAACGCCACTCTATTTCGCAAAAAATCTCAGCGAAAAATATCAGACTCAAATCTATCTGAAAAGAGAAGATTTGAATCACACAGGCGCGCACAAAATCAACAATGCTTTAGGAC
>JAGNPP010000363.1 GCA_017989575.1 Chryseobacterium sp. | reverse complement strand
TATTCTATTGCTTTTTCGTAGCTATCTGTTTTATTATCAAATGTTTTGGCGATTTCGATTTGAGATTTTACTTCGAATTCGTAGCTGTTCGCATATTTGTAAGCGGCAGCAAAAGATTCTCGAGCGTCTTCTTTTTTATTAAGACCTGCCAGGATTTGACCTCTCAGATAAGCAATTCTACTTTTCGTTTTTCTATTTTTGTTATAAGTGAAAGCTTCTTCCAAAACTTCAGCAGCCAATTCTTTTTTGCCCCATTTCAGAAAATTATCCGCTTGATAAACTTTCAAAATGCGAAGATGCTCTTTGGATATTTTAATTTTCGGATCCTCTTCCAAATTTTTAAAAACTTCGTCTGCACGGTAATATTCTTTTAGTTTGGTGTAGTTTGCCGCTTTGTAGATGTGAGCCAAAGGCAATCTTTTATCCTTATCCATCGTGTTGAAAACGTAGCTGAGCGCATCCAGAGATTCCAGATATTTACCTTGATACATTCGGGCTCTAGCCAAAAGCATGTAGGCATCAAAAATCTTCTTGTTTTTCTCCACGCCATTTACCAAAACCGAATATTTTGTAATCGCTTTTATCGCTTTTGCTTCCGAAATTTGAAGCACAGAAACCCCTTTCTTGGATCCAGCAGAACCATCGTTCTCATTTCTTGGTCCACCACGCATTGGCATTGGAGCATCAGAATCTGGGGAGTTGCCGGAATTGTTGTTTTGCAAATTCGTCAGATCATCTTCTGTCGTGTAAACAGAAATGTACGGATCGAAGAAGTTGTCCACGTGAGACTTGTCTCTGCTCTCCATCTCGGCAACCATTGCTTCGTTGCTATTGAACAAAGTATTATGATAGGTCATAAATCTGTTCACCGGGCCGCTTTTGGTTTTCTTCTTTTTCTTGCGGGGATTACAGGCCAAAACGCTTATGACAGCAAGTATGATTAGTAAATATTTTCTCATTTAATTATTTCAATAAAGAAATTCTGGTTTAATCTGTAAAAATAACGAAATTTTGCAAGGAAAATTATCTAAAGATTTCAGTTTTAGAAATTGCTGGTAAAACAATTGATTTTTTTGAGTTCTTCATAAACCAAATCTACAGGAAAACCCATCACAGCGTAGAAAGATCCAGAGATATTTTTGATTTTTGCCATTCCGAGCCATTCTTGGATTCCGTAGGATCCGGCTTTATCAAACGGTTTGTAATTCTGGATGTAAAAATTAATTTCATCATCGCTTATCTCGCCAAATTCCACATCTGTCTGGCTGGTTTTGCTGATTTCAGAATTTTTTGTTTTAATGGTAAAAGCCGTGTAAACTTGGTGTTTTTGTCCAGATAAAATTTTCAACATTTCGAAAGCTTCAGTTTCATCAGTTGGTTTGAGAAGGATTTTTTGGTCTAAGGCCACAATCGTGTCCGAGGTCAGGAGAATTTCATCCGCATTAACATTGAAAGCTTTCGCTTTTTTATTTGAAACGTATTCCGCAATTTGATTCGGGTGCAAATCTGAAGGATAAGATTCATCAACATCGATTTTTACAATATCGAATTCATAACCCAATTGTGATAATAATTCTTTTCGTCTAGGTGAATTGGAGGCTAATAACAGTTTCATTATCAAATATTAAGCTGATTTTGTTTCTTCGTCCAAGTTCCATTTTCCCTGCACTTTCATCACTTGTTCTATGACATCGCGAACAGCACCTTTTCCGCCAAACACGGGAGAAATATAATCCGAAATCGCCTTCACTTCCGGAACAGCATTGGCAGGACAAGCGGAAATCTCTGCGAGTTTCATAATCCCAATATCAGGAATATCATCACCCATCATCAATATTTCGGAATCTTGCAAGTTGTATTTTGATTTGAAATCTTCATAATCAGAAACTTTGTGAGAAGACTTGGCGTAATAATCTTTGATTCCTAGATATTCCATTCTGTTTTTCACCATCGGGTCATTTCCGCCTGTGATGATTCCGATTTTAAAACCTTGTTTCAAGGATTGAACTACTGCGTAACCATCCAAAACGCTCATCACGCGGGACATATTTTGATCTGGCAAAAGATAAACACTTCCGTCTGTGAAAACGCCATCGACATCGAAAACAAAGGCTTTTATATTTTTTAATTTTGGTAGATAACTCATTTTGATTTTATTAGAAATTTTGCATAAAAAAGTCCTCCAAATAGAGGACTATAAAAATATGGATTATAAATTAATCTAAGGATAAAGCGCAGGTTCTATTTTGTTATTGTCATTTTTGATGGATTCTTTCTGGTGTTTTTCCATCACTCTCAGCATCTCTGCACTGTCATTGATTTGTTTTCCATTCATATTGACGGTCATTTTTACATTGCCTTGAGAAAGCATCTGGCGCATATTTTTCACCGGATCATTTTTGTAATCTTTCCATTGTTTTTTGAATTGATCTTCGGAGATTTCGATTTCTTTTCCGTTGGCAAATCCAAAAGTTCTGATCACGGTTCCGGGTTTGGTTCCTGCTAATTCTTCTTTTTTCTCTACTTTTTCGATGTCATCAAATTTCTTACTTCCTACAAATTTATAAGCGTGTGTGCCGGTAGAATCTTCCATTTCCAAAATCAAACCTGGCAATCCGTGGAATTTGTATGGACCATCCTGGAATGGAAAATCTTGC
>JAGNPP010000105.1 GCA_017989575.1 Chryseobacterium sp. | reverse complement strand
GAAAAGAACGAATGAATTGAAAAAAAATTGGCAAATCTATCATCAAAAAAAATGTCCAAAATGTGGCGCGAGCGTCATCAAAAAAAATACAGGAAAAGGAAAAAGACCAAGTTTCTATTGCGAAAAAGATCAGAAATATTATTAATTTTAATATTTAATACAATAAAAACTCAAGTTTCAAAATTTGATTTCAAATTAATTATACTTATCATTGGCAAAAAATTTTATATGAAAAACAAATACTTATTCATTCTTTCCTTGGTTTCATCGTTTGCATTTGCACAACAGACTATTTCTTTTGAAGCTTCGGAAGGTTTTACTTTAGGAAGCATCCACGGACAAAATGGCTGGGAAGTAACCCTGAACAGTGACGATGCGCCAATCAACAATCAGACAATTAGTACAGAGCAAGCTTCCGACGGAATCCAATCATTAAAAATAAGTGTTGATGAAGCAGAAAACTTTGGATGGTTTCCAATTTACGGAGCTGCTAAATTGTTTGACACTACATTTAATTATCAGAATACGACTGTAGAATTTGATATTTTCATTACAGAACTGGATGGTTCAACTTTTGAATTTGGAACTTTTGGAATTGTTGAAACAGACGAGTTTATGCCGATTTCCATCTACTCTTTTAATTATACCGGAAATTTGGAAGTCGTAAAAAATGAAGATTATGATTACGAAAATGCCAATTTCACTTGGCAAGCAAACAGATGGTACAAATTGAAAACTATAACTTCAGAAAACGAGATTAAGTTTTATATAGATGGGGCACTGATTCACACATTACCGAATTTTGCTAAAACCAATATCGCAGGCGTCAACTTTGTACACGACAATTTCGGAGGAAGCGCCTACATCGACAATCTGAAAATCAATGATGAAGTTTTGGCTGTGAATGATGCAACCAAAGGAAACATCAAACTCTATCCAAATCCGGTAAAAGATATTTTAAAATTAAATCTTCCAAACGGTGAAAAAATCTCAACCATAGAAGTTTATAACACGCTTGGACAAAAGGTTTCTGACTTCGGCAATGTTGAAGAGATTAATCTAAAACAATTGAAAGCCGGTGTTTATATCATTAATATGAAAAACAACAAAGGAAAAACTTACTCCTCCAAAATTGTGAAACAATAATTGAAAACTTTGAAATCCCGTTCTAATTGAGCGGGATTTTTTTTTGATAAGTTACACACTAAGGCACAAAGAAAATTGGATTTTAGAATTGGTTTAAAGACACAAGAAAACATTCGTTTTTTTTTGTAAGCTTAGTGCCTTATTTTCTCAAGTTTCTAGTGCAATTAATTTTTTGTGACTTTGTGTTTTTTCATTAAAGCACATTAAGTATCTTTAATAAAAATTAAAAAAGCAATGTCAACAGCCATCAATCCACAAACGCTCAATTTCCTTTCAACGCTCGAAATCAATAACAACAGAGAATGGTTCAACGAAAACAAACCGCTCTATCTGGAAGCCAAAGCGAACTTCGAAAATGTGGTGAACGAAATCATCGCCGAAGTGGCCGAATTTGACGAAAGCGTAGAACGATTGGAAGCTAAAAATTGTATTTTCAGGATTTATAAAGACACGCGATTTTCGAAAGATAAAACGCCTTACAAAACCAATATCGGCGCATCGCTTGTAGAAAAAGGCCCTAAAACCTTGAACCACGCTGGATATTATATCCATCTCGAAAATGAAAAATCTTTTCTCGCAGGTGGCGTTTATATGACCGAACCGAAAAATCTGAAAGCCATCCGAGAAGCCATCAGTTCTGACGGCGAAACGTTCCTGAAAATCCTTAATAAAAAAACCTTCAAAGATGTTTTGGAATTGCAAGGCACAAAATTGGTGAAAGTTCCGCAAGGATTTGATAAGGAAAATCCGATGGGCGATTATCTCAAATTTAAACAATTTACAGTATTTCACTCTTTGTCAGACGAAGAAGTTTTGGATAAGAATTTTGTTAAAAACACAGTAAAAGTTCTAAAGGAAATCTATCCATTCAATCGGTTTTTGAATGAGGCGATTGGAAAATGAATTGCTAATTGCACTTAGCGATTGGCTTTAAAAATCATTGAGAACTAAAAATAGATTTTAAAATTTTCAATTAATGAATGTTTTAAAAATTTAGATTGAAAACGACTTACAGAATTTTCTCCAACGTTTTGTTTTTGAACATTGTAGCGATTATAATGTTGCTTTTCACGTTGCAAATGTTAGTCGTGGGAATTCTGGGCATCAATGAAGTTGGATTTTATCATTTTGTGAGTTCAAATTTAATTTATATCATTTTCTTTTTCATCTATTTAATACTGGATATTTGGATTTTGACAGCGACATTTTCGCCTATTATTAAAATTAGTGAAAATGGAATTTCGGCCTATTCACTTTTTTTGGAAAAGGCATATCAAATGGGCAGAAATAAAAACCGTCAAACTTTTGAAAGCTTCCAACAGACGTGCTGGCGTAAGTTCTTTTTCGAAAGCTTCGGTCACTTTTGAAATCACCAAAGAACCTGAAACGAAGAATAATGCGATGACCAACAAAGGCGTGAGAGTGAAAACTTTTATTGTCATTTCGAAAAAAAATTACCAAATTCCAGAATCTCTTTCCTTAGGTGGACAATTGCTAACGCACGGAAAAATGACGACAAAACAGGACATTGCATTTGAATTTGAAGTGAAAGCTTGGGAAATGATTCAGAGGAAAATTAATTCATAAAACGAAAAAACCACAAATGAAAAGCATCTTATTTTTAATATTTACAATCTCAACGTTGTCCTGCAAAGAAAACAAACTTGCAAACATTGAAAATTCAATGAAAACAGATTCGATTCATCAAACGGTTTCAAATTCTGAAAAGCTAGAGTTGAAAAAAGACAGTGCGAAAAAAGTGGACGTCGGATTTTATGATAGATTTGAAAAATTGCCCAAATTAAGTTTTGAAAATATCTCCGAAAAAGAATTTCTATCGGTAACTGAAACGAAATACATCGACACTTCCAAACCAAAGCAGAACAGTGATTATTTTTTTGTGCAGACCGCTGTGAAGAAACATCAGTTTAAAAAATATCGCGATTACGGCGGAGAGGAAAGTTGGAGCGGATTTGAATATTTGGGTTATTATCCTGATTTGAAATTATTTGCAATCACAGACAACTCAACCGCGGAAAGTTTGGGTTTTGGACAACTGTTCTTTTTGGATAGCACGAATGATTATGAATACAACATCGTTTCCTTTGGCGACGGTAGTGTGGAATTGCCCATTCCATCGGTCAACAACAAATATTTTGTTTATTCTTACAACAGCGTTTACGAGCACAAAAATTGCGACATCGGTATTTTGAAAATTAATGATAAATCCAATCCGAAAAATTTTCTGACCGAATATGCGAGCTACAATTCTAAAGATTTTGCCATCGAAAAAATTGTTTGGAAAACCGACAATAGCTTTGTGGTAAAAGGTTACGAAGAAGTCTATGAAAATGAAAAATGGGTGAAAAAGTATCAATATTACAAAACTGAATTCAAATAAATCAAACCAATGAAAAGCCGAAGCATCATTCTGTTTTGCATTTGCATTTTTATCAATTTGTTGATTGGTAATTTGGCTTTGTTGATATTTCCAGAGTTGGATTTTCTTTATCGTATTGTCATTTCAATAGTTGTTTTTGTCGCCTATGGAACTATATTTTTTCAGTTAGACAAAGACGAAAATCAGAATCACAACAAATGGAAATTGGCGGGACTTTCAATTTTGTTAAGTCTTTTTGGAATGTTGGCGGCTTGTATTTTCACTTCGATTGGAACACGTTTGCCAATGGATAATCTGATTACGGCTGGACTTAAAGGCATCGTTCCGTTGTTCATCTTTTCGATTGTGTTTGCTTCGCCGTTTTGGATTCCGCTGGCGATTGTGAATTTTGTTTGTCTAATCTATATGAAGAAAAAAACGAAACAAATGAATTCTAATTTCATATTTCCCTACTCCACAGACAAAGAAATCAAACGCAGACAACTCTGGAAAAATCTGCAAAGTGGACTTTTGTTTGAGGACAATCAGGTTTTCATTCCTTGGCTCACGCCTTACTCAGAGCTGGATAAATACGCCGAAGACAGAAAAGACAGTGGCGACAGAACCAATTGGTTTCTGGGAAAACACAAGATTTTGGACGGTTTTGAGTCTTACGTTGGCGTAATGAAATGGCTGGACATTGACAGCAAAAAACCGTTTGGAATGACCGACGAATTTTTAGGTTCCGAAAATAACGGCTATCAAAAATTCTTAGAACTAAAAGAAAAATTGACAGATCTGCTGGGCGAACCAACTTCCATCGAATTGGAAAAATATGACAACCTCGATTTAGGTCATATCGAATGGACGAACGGGAAAGTCAGCATTTCCTTGAGTGGCATTGAGCAATTTGCGTGTAAGTATCGGCTTTATATTGGGTTGAAGGATGAGAATATTTAATTGATGATGAAATTGGATTGCATTTTGTTATTTTAGAATTTCAGAATAAAACTATGACGCAGAAAAACATTAGCATCACCATCAAAAATTTTGGCAAGAAGAACGAGTTGGTGCTTTTGCTTTTCAATGGTTTTTTTCTGATTTTGGGATTGCTGAGTTTATTTTTGAATTGGCGAAATGCGATCGTTATAATTTTGATTTTTGTTTTAATATTTCTCAATAAAAAATTCAGAACAAAGTTTTCAATTTTAATAATAATTTACCTCGTTTCGATTATTTTAATTTCACAAATACCTGAAACTGAATTTGTGGAAATCCTAGCTACCTCCATCCTTTTCTCGCCATTGTTTTTCTATGAATCCAGTTTAGAAATCATTAAAGATTATCAGAAAGAAGATTCCTTCGAAGTTTTTTATTTGGATTCTTCTCGATTAAAATGCCTTCATACAGAAGACAACGACTACAAATCCTACGCTTTGAATCCGAAACAATTTTTGAAAACATTTCGCGTCAATGACATTAATTCTTTTGTATTTAAAGAAAAACATTTATTGATTGTCACAAGCAAATTCATAATCAGACCAAAAGAATTGAATATTCAAAATATCGAAGAAATCCAATTGTTCGTAGAGGAAAACTTCCCTGATAAATTAAATCTCGAAAGTGAACATCACAAAGCTTTGAAGAACGAAAGTGAAATGTATTTTTCAAAATTGTTGCTGGTTTTACCTCTCATTTTGGCTTTTATCGTCATCTATTTTTTTGGTGACAATGGACGAAATCATTTGGTAACCTACACTTCGATTGCGGTGACCATTTTTTGTTATATCTTTTTGATTACCAAAATCAAACGCAAAAAGTAATTCTATTTATTAATTTTAATGAAATCAAGATAATTAAAAATAAAAACGATACAATTCCAGCCAACCTAAAATCAATTTTAAAACAAAATACCGATGACAAAAACAATAACCACAATTTTCGTTTCAGCCTTAATGATTATCAGTTGTCAAAAAGAAAAAACTGAACAAATCATTTCTAATCAATCTGTTGAACCTGCGAAAGACACGCTTCAAATTTCAACTACAACTACAACTACAACTACAACTCCACAAGCAAACGACAATATTATCATCTCAAAAAAGCACAATCCAAATTCTATTTTTTTGGATTTGGACGGCGATGGATTGCAGGATGTTGTGAATATCGTTCAGAACCTTGAGAATCAAAAATACGGATTGGAAATTCTGTTCGGCAACAAAAAACTGGATTATCTTGGAATGGGAAAAGATATTGCAGGCCAAGGAATTGATGACATCGATTGGGTTGGCATCTTCGAAGTTGCTCCGAAAAATGAAATCTATTACAACAATGTAAGCGATGATGGAGAAATCCTCACGGAAGACCAAGTGAAAGAATCAGACAAAATCAAACTTGCGAACGACGGGATTTTTATCCATCAAACCGAATCTTGTGGCGGTGGCGTCATCTATCTTAAAAACGGAAAATACGAATGGATTCAGCAGGAATAATTGGTTGGGAAAAGGAAATTTGATCTCATAAAAAAATCTCTACTAATCAAATGAATCAGTAGAGATTTAAAATATATTAAGCTTTCAAATAAGCTTCAATTTGTTCTTGTGGAATCAAGTCCAAGATAGAATTCACATCGATGATTTTATGTTCATTGATAATGCTTTCCACCGCTTTTTTCGCATCGGGCTGATTGACCAACTGTTCCAAAAGTCCGTAAGTATTGACCATTTTTTTGTGCGTATTTTCCTCATCACCACCAAACCAGGAACCGTTGAAATGGTGACTCACATAATTCTTCGGTAAATCTTGAGAGAAATAAATGGATGGATAAAGTGTCACATCGTGTTTCAGTTTTTGAATCGTGTCGCTGTAGCGGTCTGCGCCATATTTTTCCTCAAGCATTTCGGAAAAAATATCCGTGTTGATGCGTTCTTCAAAACCTTCTTGTTTGTCGTAATAATCTACAAAATCTTTAGAAAGTTGGTGATTCGGCTCTGCCATCCAGAATGCGGAATAAGGAACACCTTTCACTTCGAAACCGCAAACGGCCTTCTCATCCAGAAATTCATCCAGTGGAAGTTTCAGTTCCATATCTGTGTCCATATAGATTCCACCGTGGTCCAGCATTACTTTGGAGCGAACGTAATCTGAAACGAATGCCCATTTTTTCTGAGCAAAAGCTTCTTTCACATAGTTGTTGTCTTCCAGAGGTGCATTGCTTTCGTTCCATTCTATAATTTCAAAATCCGGATGTACTTTTTTCCAAGTAGCGATGCAATGTTCTGCCAATTCGGTTTTCGCTTGTCCGCCAAACCAACAATAATGTATTTTTTTTGGAATCATAAATTTTTATTTTTTGAATGTTAATAAAGAAAGCAGAAATCTCTGCAACTCCTTTATTCCTTGCAAACATCAAACCTTTGTGTAATTTCGCGGGAAATTTTATTAATAAAAATAATTAATGAAGTGTTGATATGATTGAGATTTCATTAATAAAATCAAATATTCAAATCAATTAATATTATATTTAATGGTAAGATTATTATTGGGTATGATATTCGTTGCAATGATATTTTTAAATTTCTTTAATTCAAACTATGGAGAATCAGCCTGAAAACAATTACCAGCCAAAGAAATACGTAGAACTTTCGACGCCCGATTGGGTGAAAAATGCGACGCTTTATGAACTGAACGTCCGTCAGTTTTCCGAAGAAGGTAATTTTCAGGCCGTCGAAAAACAACTTCCACGACTCAAAAAAATGGGAATCGATATTATTTGGTTGATGCCCATCAATCCGATTGGAGAATTGCATCGGAAAGGCAGTTTGGGAAGTTATTATTCCGTGAAAGATTATTTGGGAATCAATGCTGAGTTTGGGACGGAAGATGATTTTCGAAGTTTGGTTGAGGCGATTCACAATCAAGGAATGTATGTGATTTTGGATTGGGTTGCGAATCATACGAGTTGGGACAATCATTTGGTGACGGAACATCCGGAATGGTATATGAAATCCAGAAAAGGAACGTTCCAATCTACGCGCTGGCGGGATTATGATGATATTATCGAATTAAATTACAAAGAGCCGGAACTCAGAAAATATATGACTGACGCAATGAAATTTTGGGTCAGAGAATACAATATTGATGGCTTCCGTTGCGACATTGCGAGTTTTGTGCCAATTGATTTTTGGGAAAATGCAAGAGCAGAACTGGACAAAATCAAACCGATTTTTATGCTCGCAGAAGCCGAAGACAAGGAACTCCACCGCAAGGCATTTGATTCCACGTACAACTGGACGCTTTGGAATATTCTGCATCAAATTGTTCAGAATGACCTTAGCGTGAAAACCCTTACCGAAGCGTACATTGCAGAACACGTTTCCATCTTCCCAAAAGCCGGAATCCGAATGAACTTCATCGACAATCACGACAAGAATTCTTGGGAAGGCAATCAGTACGATAATTTTGGAGAAGCGTTGGAAGCAACAACCGTTTTCACTTTTTTGATGGATGGCATTCCGTTGGTTTACAGCGGACAAGAA
>JAGNPP010000362.1 GCA_017989575.1 Chryseobacterium sp. | reverse complement strand
ACAGAAGGACTTTTGCTAAGTTGTATTTACATCGCAAGTTTTTGGATTGTTGCTTACATCAAAAAGTACAATTGGATTTTCCCTTTGGTCTTGGCAGGACTTATTACGATGATTAAAGTTTATCCTTTCTACAGTGGGATTTACGAAGAGCAATTTATGTTCAAAGACTATGTTTTGGATTTTGTGAAACACACTTTTTCCATTGCGATGATTCTAACGACGATTGTGTTTTATGGGATTTATTATATTGCTTTTGAGACGTTGAATAAGAAGTAGTTAAGTGTCAATTAACGAAAGATATTTGTTTCTATTTATCTTGTCAGTAAGTTTGCAATGTGTTGTCCTGATTGGTTGCCAAGAATAATAAATTCCCTTTTCTTATTTTGAATTGTTCGGATTGTAACTCTTCCATCGTGAGGATAATAACCCATTCCGAATTTCTTAGAAGGATTATAAGTTGCAGATTTTATATCAGAAATTTTTAAAATAAAATTCGTTTTGTTAGCATTTATGATACTGCCATCTAATAAATCCAAGTTGGCGATTTTATCTAAATATTTACTTTTCAAGTAAGAAGTTGGATTTTCCAAATCATTTTTTATTGCCATCTTCGCAGTCATAAAATGCGTGAGAACATCTTCGCCTCCTTCAACACTAACCATTCCGTTAGATTGTATGCCAATCAAGTAATCATCTGATTTTATAACAAGAAAAGTTCTGTTGAGTATTAAAAAGTAATACTCCATTACTATAAAATGATTGTCGTGTGTAAGTTCGATGTCTTTCAATTTCATCGTCTATTCTGAATTTTATAATAATTTTCTTAGATTTATTTACTTCTTCCTCAAAATCACAGCCACTTTTGTAAACATACTGCGCGCCGATTCACTATCACTGCTGGCTTTATAATCCAACGTATATTTCCCATCTTTCTCAATCGGGATTTGAATGACTTCTTGCTCAAAAGTCCAATCAGATTTTACGATTTTTTCAGGTTTTTCTTCTTGCGTTTCTTCAGAATTATTTCCGTATTCCGAAGTCTCATTCTCGCTTTGTTCTTCTTCCTTTTCCTCCTCATCTTTTCGGACTTCGTGAGTAGAATTGATGATTTTATCATTACCTGCAAACATCGTCACAGTAGAGTTTTCAATTGTTTTTCCATCCAGACTGAGGTTGTAGCTCAAGCGAAAAGACGGAACATTGTTATTATCCAAAAATGAAGCATCCATTTTTCCCCAAATCACGAGAACATCGCCTTTCTTCAAATCGATGTTTTCTGTGGTGTTTACCAATTGGTCATCCAACGGTGTTTCTTCGGAAATAGTTTCCCCGACAGGATTGCAAGAGATTGTTACGATTGAAAATATAATGAGAGTTAAAAAGATTTGAAATATTTTGAGCATAATTTTAATATTAAGACATTAGTAAAAAGCTAAAAGCCAGAAACAAATCGCTAAAAGCAAACAATTATATTTTCAAATGTTTGCTGAAATAATCATTCATCAAAGAAGTCAGATTATCACCATTTTCGTTGGTTGGACTGATGAGATAGAATTGCCCTTTTTCTGTTTTGATGGAACTGATGATGTAATAACTCACCGTATCGGAGCTGTAACCAATGCGCGTGGCTTTCATCAAAATGCTGTTGTCGCTGATGCTTCTGATAAATTTGAATTCATCATCCCGATCATAAATCTGTTTGAAATAGCCAGAATACATTCGGTTGTCAAAGTCCAGACTGTCAAATGTTCCAGCAAATTCTGAATTTCCCAAAATCCCAACTTGATTGAAGGTGTTTTTGCTATGATCTTCGTCTCGGTAAAGATAAAACTGGATTTTGTCTCGGTTGATTTTGACGCTGTCATTGTCTTTCAAGAAATACTTCAATTCCTTTTCCAACGATTTGTAGTAAACGCTGTAATTTTTCAATTCAGGTTCGGAAAGGCTAGGTTTGATTTTCTCCCAAGTCATATTTTCTGCCGGACTTTCCTTATCAAAAGCCAAGAGATTTTGTGCTTTTTTGTAAATCGAAAATAAGGAAGCGTACTGAAGTTTCTGGTCATTATATTTCGGAACTTCGGCGGTGTAGAGATAATATGTGGAGTTTGCCGGATTGTACTGTCGGTAAAACAATTTCTTTCTTCCAAATCCATCTATAAACAACAGAGCATTCTTATCTTCAAAGAGAATTTTTTCAGGCTCATTGAATTTTTTAATATCGGAAACCGGAAAAATATTGGAATTCGCGGATTTTCCGACCAATAGCAATTCACCGGAATCGCCATCGGAAATGGGATTCTGAATGCTGATGGCTTCTGGATATTCAAAACCTTCAGGTACGGAGGTTGCGTTTGGGTCGGTCAAACTAATGTCGCCAGAAAAAGAATAATCTTTGAGAAAATTGCTCACGGGAAGCATCACATCAATGGTTGTGGCAGAATCCAATTCGTAAGAAACTTTCTTCAAAAAGACCTGTTTTTTCGCTTCACTTTTTTGGATAGAATCTATCTGAGCCTGCGGAATTCCGAGCACCATATTAGCGTAATCCTCGGTTTTTGTGAAATCTTCATTTTCCTCTTTGTCTTTGCAGGAAAACAGAAATAAGGAAATTAATAAAATCAGGTAAGTTTTTTTCATCATCGTAATATAGACTTTAAAAGTAACGAAATTATTCTATT
>JAGNPP010000361.1 GCA_017989575.1 Chryseobacterium sp. | reverse complement strand
TAAACGACGGTTTTATTGGTTTTAATTTTAATCGCTCGTCCATCGCCAATTTGTAAAGTGAATTTATTCTTTGGCTGATGAAAAACCGTGTGTCCGTGGGATGAAATTAAATCAAGTTTGGTAATATTATTTTTAGAAATAAATTCCCGTGCTTTCTCGCCAAGATAAAATCCATAATCGGAATTCAATTGTAGTAATTTTTCGCTGGAAAAATGGATGGCGTTTTTCAAATCATCTTCCCAAGCAGAAGAGTAGGCGATGGTTTCGCATTTCAGAATATCGAAAGTCCAATTGGAATTGTCTTTTGTGAATTTAGAATAACAAATATCCAAACCGTCCAGACTGGTTCCGGACATCAAACCGATGGCGTAAAAAGTTGACATAATAAAAAGTATTTATCGAATATCTAAATTCTAATCTCTAACTTCTAAAATCTAAAAAAAATTACTTACTTGTCGCAGGCAAATTGGTAGAATTGAAACTTCCGGAATTGTTGAAGAAAGTATATTCTGAAAAATCATCTTTGGCAACCATTCCGTGTGCGCCAACCAAAATATTGCCGTCTTTGTCCGAAACGAAAACGGTGTCTTTGGTGTACATTTTTTTGTTCCGCTTGTCCCAATTGATGGTTTCGGTCACGAAAGTCTGTCCTTCTGTCGTGATGATTTTCACTCGGCCTTTCGCAAAGTAAGAATCTCTTTTGATGTTGTTTTTAGCATATTTCGCCCAGACTTTTCCAGGAACTTTAGGGTTTTTCTTATCGAAGAATTCCAGATAGATTCCTTTTTTCGCTTCCACGTAAGGCGAATCTATCAACTCGTAACTCTCCAGTAGCGGTGCTTTGAATCTTACTTTCACCACACCAGAATCTCTCTGGATGATATTTGCATTGTGAATGATTTGCGAAGCGAAATTGGTTTTCTTTCCCTTGTTCACTTTTGTCATATCTTCTTCACAAGACTGCATAAGAAAAAACATCAGCAACAAAAAGAATTGTTGTGATGTTTTTAAATTAAATATTTTGAAACAATAATCCTTCATTAGATTATCAATCTTCGGTTCTTAGTTGTATAGTTTCTTGTTAAACCATTTGTCTGCAAAATTCACACCTATTCTTAGATTGATGAAGTTTTGGCGGATCATATTGTTTTCCAAAGTTCCTCTTTTCCCAACTTCCAGGCCAATATCCAAACTGTTCATACGGTTGATAACACTCTTTTGGAAAGGAAGTGTAACACCTGCTGTGATTGCCATTTTGTTGATATTAGTTCCGTTGAGCTGCAGATTTCCTTTTTCATAGTAAGCACCATAACGGTAAATCACTCTAGAAAAATAAGAACGGAAGTTGTTGAAGTTTGGCAAGTACCAACCTCCCACAGAGTATCTATAAGAATCCTGGTAATAGAATGGCTGACCAAGGAAATTGATGTTTTCTCCTTTTTTATAATCCACCTGAGTTCCTAAAAACCATTTGGTGTCTTTGCCATATCCAACCCCGATAGAAGCTTCTTGTGGTAAGAATTTTTTATCAAAATTAGATTGCTGTTCTACTATGTTTTCGTAAACTTTCTGTTCTCCTACTAGATAATAGTACGTGCTGTTGGAGTACATACTTTTCAAATTTCCACTGTTGCCGATCGTGTAAGTAGCTCCAAGCGTCAATTTGCGATCATTAGCCAATTTCTTTTGATAAGTTGTTCCCAGTGTGAAATTGAAAGCTTTTACCCTGTAACTGTTAGCATATCCACTGATTAGTTCGGCACCTGTAAAAGCTACTTCCTCAATATCCTGAACTTTTCCAAAATAGAAGTTGGATCTCAAACCTACAGCAAACTCTGTATTGATTTGATAAGAAAGCGCTGCCTGGATTGTGTTCAAAGAACCTTCGCCACGGAAATTGTGAATTTCCGTTGTTTCGCTGTTCAAAGCTTTGCTGGTTACGATGTCATAACTTTTGGAACTGTATGGCTGGAATCCCATTCCAAATTTTACCCTTTTGGAAATCGGAAAAGCGATACTGATATTGGAAACATATGTAGAATGTTTTTTCGAATCAATATTATTAAAGTCAGACTTGTAATAATTATTCTCATTCGTACCTTCTACTTTCAGTGTGGTAAGTTCTAAGTTGGTGTTAGCAGCTGGATTTCGGAAGTTGAAACTGTTGTTAAAATCCCAAATATAAGCTGTAGAGATGCCTCCCATAGAATTGATCTCAACTGTATTATCATATTTCACATCTCCAATCCCATAAGCGCCGTACGGTGAGTTTCCAATACTTTGTGCATTAAGGAAATATCCTGCAACCAATGATGATAAAACAAAAATTCTTTTCATAAATTGATATTGATTGTTTTTTTTAAAGTCAAATGTCATCGCTCAAACGCCAGCTGTGTTTTAATAATTGGATTTTGGCGACTTTTTCCTTTAAAATTTCAATCCGCAAATATCTTAATTAATAATGAATTGCAAAAATATATTTCGGTTAAAGTTTGTTAAGTAAGTTCAGAAGATGGATGTTGAAAGTAAGAAGATTTTTAAGGATCATAATTATATAATTAAAAACCTGTTGTGCATTTAGAGATTTAAAGAAAAAAGATTGTTCATTTGATTAAAAAATCGTATATTTAATTGATTACCAAGTCATTAAATACATGAACAATCTCATTCAAAACTACAAAATT
>JAGNPP010000104.1 GCA_017989575.1 Chryseobacterium sp. | reverse complement strand
CGAAAAATGTTGCGTTACGAGGTGGCTCTCATCGAGGAAAGAATCCCGAGGGAAAACAATCCCGGGAAAAAATTCTTCTCTTATGCCAATACTGTGACTACCATCAATTTTGATAAAACTTCTAAAGGCCACGGTTGGGTAGGTGTGAGATTTCAAAACTCTGAAAATGAAGAGTATAATGAGATAATCATTCACGTCAAATTCAAAGAAACCAATCCAACTTTACAACAGGAAACTTTGGGAAGTTTGGGTGTTAATTTGATTTATGGCGCTTATTTTTATACAGACAATCCGAGAATTCTTGTTGAATCTTTATACGACGATCTTTCGTTGGACAGATTGGAGATCGATATGATCGACTTCAGTGGACCGGCGTTCCAATATGTGGACAATCGTCTGATGAGTCTTCAGTTGGTGAAATTAGGAATGACTGATGCAGTGATTTTCAATTCCGAAGGGAACAATATGTTGCCAGCAGACATTCTTTACAAGAAAAATATTTTTGCCGTAAGAGGCAGTTTCCGACCTGTAACGCGGGTGAACATCGATATGTTCGAGCACGGATTGGATATGTTCAACCAAGACAATTCCTGCGATCATCAAAATACACAGATTCTTTTCGAGATTACGATTTCAAATCTTCGGGCTTCGGGTGATATTGATGAAAGAGATTTCCTCGATAGAGTCGATATTTTGGGAACTTTGGGTTACACAGTGATGATTTCCAATTTCTCAGAATATTACCGAATGGTCGATTATTTCTCATCGTTCACAAACCAACATATTGGCGTTGCGATGGGCGTTAACAATCTTTTGGACGTTTTTGATGAGGATTATTACAAAAATCTTCCGGGCGGAATTTTGGAAGCGTTTGGAAAATTTTTCAAAAAAGATATGCGCGTTTATCTCTATCCTTACAAAGATCCGGAAAATGGCGAATTGCTGACTTCTGAAAACCTGAAAGTTCACGACAATCTGAAAGAATTATACAAATATTTCAAACTCAACAAGAGAATTGTGGACATCCATAATTACAATTCTAAATTCCTTGAAATATACTCCCGAGAGATTCTCAAAAAAATCGTTACCCACGAATTGGGCTGGGAAGAAGAATTGCCAAAAGGCGTTGCAGACATCATCAAAGAACGCGGAATGTTCGGCTACAAACAATTAACTTTTGAAGGATTAAATTAAAAAAAAGCAATGGTAGAGCTAAAAAAACGACTTTCAACCATCTTGGATAGTCCACAAGATACAAACGTAAAACTTCTGAAAATCTGCCAGGTTTTGGATAAAGAAATTTCTTATTACAACTGGACAGGTTTCTATTTCAAAAATGGTGACAAAGACGAATTGGCTCTCGGGCCTTATGTTGGCGCAGTGACAGATCACGTGATTATTCCTTATGGAAAGGGGATTTGTGGTCAAGTTGCGGTTTCGGGAGAGACTTTCGTAGTTCCGGATGTTCACGCTCAGGATAATTATTTGTCTTGCTCCATTGATACAAAAGCGGAAATCGTGGTTCCAATTTTCAAAAACGGAGAAAACATCGGACAAATCGATATCGACAGTCATTCCATCGATCCTTTCACAAAAGAAGATGAAGAGATGTTGAAGTGGCTTTGTGATGAGGTTGCGAAGATTTTGTAAAATATAAATAACAGAATAAAAATACTTAAAATCGCAAATTTACTTTGCGATTTTTTTTTTTTTTTTGATTAAATTTTCTTAATTAATTTCTTCCAAAAGTTTACGATAATAATTCTCACACTTCGCCAAGTGCGATCCATACCACGAAAAAGCTTCGCCATCCACAATCATAATTTTTTGATTCACACAAATATTCTGGATTTCCGCTATATGTTTTTCTTTAAAAGGAAAAGGCTCAGACGATAGGAATATCAAATCCGCTTCTTTCAAATCTTCCAATTGAACTTCGGGATAACGTTTTTGGTTTTTAAACAAATTTTCAAATCCCAATTCTTCCAAGATCCTCGAAATAAAAGTGTCGCCACCAACCGTCATATAAGGGTCTTTCCAAATCAAATAAGCGACTTTTAACTTCTTTTCCCGTTTCGGAATGTCGAAAACTTCGTAGGTTTTAATATTCAAAAACTGCGCTTTTTCTTCCTTCCCAAATAGGTGTCCGAATTGTTTGATGAGATAATAATTGTCTTCCAAAGTCTCCACATTCGTCACTAAAACTTTGAAATCCTTCATCAATTCTTCAACTTGCTCTTTTACATTTTCCTCTTTGTTGGCGATGATGAGGTCGGGTTTTAAAGCTTTGATTTTTTCGATATTAAGATTCTTGGTTCCACCAATGATTTCGACATCTTTCACCAATTCTTTCGGGTGAATGCAAAACTTTGTCCTTCCAACAATTTCATCAGAAGTCAAACCAAGGTCAAACAAGGTTTCCGTAATTGATGGCACAAGCGAAACAACTTTCATTGATGAATATTAAAATAATTTATTACAAAAATCCTTCGACTCCGCTCAGGATGACAATTTCCGAAATATCAGTCTCAGGTAAAGTTTATCCTGAGCTTGACGAAGGGAAGACATATAAATAAAAACTCTCTCAAAAATAAACATTTCTGAGAGAGTTTTATAATCTGAGATTAAAAATCAATTTTCCTCCCTTTAGGGTCGGGAAAGAAAATTTATTTAATTAATCTTCTTTTTTAGCTGTTTTCTTAGCAACCGGTTTTTTAGCTGGCTTTTCTTCAGTAGCTTCTGCTTTTTCAGTTTTCTTTGCAGGCGCTTTTTTAGCAGCCGGTTTTTTCTCTGTTGCTTCTTCTGCTTTCGTTTCCTCTACTTTTTCCTCAGCTGGAGCTTCTGGTTTCACGAAACTATCTGGCGTGATGTAACCCGCTTTTTGAAGCAAGTTGTACCATTGCGCCAATTTTTTGATGTCAGATTCATAAACCCTTTCCAAATCATAGTTAGGAAGAGATTCTGCCATAAAAGTTCTAAGCTCATCGCTTGTAGATTTGTGGCTGATTGTCGGTTTGTAGTCGTATTTTTTTGCAATATTTTCAAACACTTCGAACAAAGGAACTTCTTTGTCAAACGTGAACATCGCAATATTATCCAAAAGACTTACTTGGCTAGAGTTGGAGATGCTCGCTTTTTTCTTAGTCGTGATGTCCTCAACGATAAAACCGTTTTTAAGTTGAGAAACCAATTTGAAAAGTCCCGGTTTTCCGGAGATTGAAATAATTTTTTCTAACTGCATTTTAGTATGTTTTCTTTAATCTATTTTAACTTAGTTGATAGTTGTCTGTTGATGGTTGATTGATTCGAATTGAGAAAACTTCCATCTTCCCGCATCCCAACTTCCATCTTTACTTCGGAAACCTCATTTTGTAATTCACACTCACATCGCCATTTGCGATTTTTTGAAGTTTTCCTTTTACGATTTTTTTCTTCAAAGCACTCAAGTGATCTGTGAAAAGAATTCCTTCGATGTGGTCGTACTCGTGCTGAATTACTCTCGCTCTGATGTCTTGGAAAGTATCGGTATGTTTAACGAAGTTTTCGTCGTGATATTCTATTTTGATGGTCGATTTACGCTTCACATCTTCACGAACTTCCGGAATGCTGAGACAACCCTCGTTGAATTTCCATTCCTCACCAGATTCCTCCAATATTTTCGCATTGATGAACACTTTTTTGAAGTCTTTCAATTCGTCCGCAATATCTTCATAATCCTCATCTTCCGCAAGTGGCGAAACATCGATGATGAAAAGACGAATATCCAAACCGATCTGAGGCGCTGCCAAACCAATTCCGTTGGCACCGTTCATCGTCTCGAACATATTTTCGATAAGCGTTTTCAGCTCAGGATAATCTTTGTCTATTTCCTGTGCTTTTTTTCTTAAAACCGCGTCGCCAAAGGCTCTAATTGGTAAAATCATCTTTTTTGTTCTAAAAAATTCTGCAATATGATTGTTGCACTCACTTTGTCAATCAATCCTTTTTCTTGTCTTTGCTTCTTGTTTTTTCCGCTTTGGCTGATGAAAAAAGAGGCCATTTTGGAAGTGAAACGCTCATCCAGACGATTGATCTTTTTCTCTGAAAATTCCTTCTCGAAGCTTGAAATAAATTTCTGAATCTCAGTTTCGATATCGGACATATTTCCTTTCAAATCTGTGGGAAGTCCTATCACGATTTCATCTACTTGGTTCTCAGAAAAATATTTTTTCAGAAAATCCATCAGCTTTGGCGTTTCCACCGTCGTCAGTCCGCTTGCAATGATTTGCATATCGTCTGTCACTGCTATTCCAGTTCTCGCTTTTCCGTAGTCAATCGACAGGATTTGTCCCATAAGTTGGCAAATTTACAAAAATTTTCAGCTTATGGAAATGAGATTGGTGCAGATTGTAAAATCTTTGGCACAAAATCAGTTGCGCTGTATCTTGAGGCGCTTTAATACTTCTTATTTTTGATCACTTTAAGAAAGATTTTTTTATATTTAATGACTAAAACACGTGGATTGATGAAAAAAATATTAACTACAATTTTACTTTTGGTCGGCTTGTTTTCATTTTCACAAAATGGAAGTTTTGAGGAGCGAATGGAATACGGCGACAGTCAGATAGATGCTAAAAACTACAAAGAAGCCATCACCGTTTTCGAAAAGCTTTTGGCAGAACAACCCAAAAATGTGAGAGCTTTGAACAATGCCGGAAGAGCTTATTTCAATAGCAAAAATTTCGAAAAGGCAAAAGAAAAATTCCGATTGGCTGCTTTGTACGCATCGCCGGATGACAAGGAGGATTTGGCTTTGTATTATTCAAATCTCTCAGCAAGTTACACTTATCTTAATGACGACGAGAAAGCTTATCAGTACGCCATGAAAGCTTATCTAATGAACGAAGATTCCGAGCAAAATCTTTGGAACGCCGCTTCCAATGCGCAAAATTTTCAAAAATGTGAAGAAGCCATTAAGCTAATGGACAAAGCGAAAATTGATAAGAAAAATCATTTTAATTCGCTCTACGGCCGTTGCTACAAAAATCTGGGCGATTATGAAAAGAGCATCAAAAGTTTTACTACGTTTTTTGATAATTATGTAGCAGAAGACGATTTTGTGATGTTTGAGATTGATGAAGAAAAATATGTTTATCTAGGTTCTCAAATTGCTTTGCTGATTGAAAATCTTAAAAACGACGAAACTATCAAGTACAAGGAAAGTACTCTGAAACTCATTAATGAAATGTCCAAGTCAGGCAAACGATATGCGATTTTTGAAAAATTGTTTGATAATGATTTGGTGTGGGAAGATAAGGAAAGCGCCAAGCCAGTTCTGAAAGAGATTTATAAAAAAATCGACAAACCGACTTTGTCTGAGAATATATATCTTTATTACTATCTTCAGGATTACAAAAAGACTCTGGAACTCACGAATAAATTTCTGCAAGGCAATCTGGATTCTGACGAATTGATGCACGGAAGATTGTATGATTATTTGGCTTCGTATCAGTTGCTATTACAAGATTTTAAAAAGAATAATAAGATCAATGAGGGAGAATTACAAATTGTAGCTACAAAATACAAAAATGTTTTCTCCGAACATAAAGATTACAATCGCCCAGACCTCGAAAACAAAAAAGAACTGCAATTGCCCATTATGAAAACCTTGACTATCGCGAAGAAGTATTTTGATTCCCCCGAAGAACAAAAGAAAGTCGCACCAATAGTTATTAAAATCCTAAATAACACACCTCATACAAAATTCAAAAAAGAATTGAACGAATTCCTGTCAAAAGGCGTTCTGGAAAACTAAAAAATAAATAAATTATGGAAAACAACATTAATGAAAATCAAACAAAATCCGAAGAAATTAAAATCAAAAAGAACACGCTTTACATTGGTTTAGGCGTCTTAGCTCTGATCATTGCTGTGATTCTCTTCTTCGTTTTCAAAAAGAAAAATGATCCGGAAACAATAGCTGGAACAGTGAAAAAAGATTCCACGACGCTGGTAAAAGATTCGGCAAAAATCACAACAGATTCAGCGAAAACACCAATTAATTATGATGAATATGGTGAAGAAGGCGCGCCATTTAGTGAATATCGGGTGATTGCCAACTCTTTGGCTTTGCCTTCCGGAAAACTGAATTTCGGCGACAAAGTTTACGTGGATGATTCCCGTTCCAACGATTCCAGAAAAGTCGTTTTTCTTGATAATCCTTACACCAACAAAAACGCGACGACCTACGAATTCGACGGCAATTCTTTCATCAGCGATTATCAATTTGATGACTACAAAAAGAATTTTTCTTTGGCGCCATTTTCAGGTTTAGCGTCAGGCGTGAAGAAGATTTTGCTGGAGGACAATTACAGCAACGGAAACAAATATACGATTACGCAAAATGCTGACCGTGCAAAATCATCAGTGGCTTTCGGCGATTACGATGGCGACGGACTCAAAGATGTCGCAGTCCTTTTGGATAATAATGAGAAGCAAATTAGCCGAATTCTCATTATTTGTACTAACAGCGCGACCAAATTGCCTTACACCGCCTTCTCCGAAAATTATACAGATAAAATGAGGATTAACAGTTTCCGAAAAGGCGCTTCTGTGATTATGAATTCCGACGGATTGGTTTCGTCGCCACAAGACGGAATCATAGGGAATGCGGAGGATTTGAAGATTGCAATCATTTATGATTCCAGTTTGCAAAAATTCAAAACTTACTATCAGGAATAATTTGACATCAATCTGAAAAATAAAAAATCATCAAAGTTAAACCCGCTTAAATGGGAATAACTTTGATGATTTTTTTTATTAATTTAATTAAAAATATTTGATAATCAATATTCTAACTACTTTTTCATTTCATCAACCAGTTTTTTAATTCTGTCAATGTATTTTCCATAGAAATTTTTGAACCAAGCCATTCCGATGAAATAAACCATCGTGAGCCCAAAAGCAACGGAACCAAGGAAAACTATCGTAAGCATTGTGTCTGAATAATGATGGGTTTGTGGCATCGACTCCAAAATGATAATCATTTCGCAAACAAAAAACGGCACAAAACTCAAGTAAAACGAAACATAATATTGCTTGTTCAACTCAAACTGATGCAACAAATCTTTCAACGAATCCAACGTTCCCAAAGCTGGATTACTAATTTCTTTATAAAGTTTGAAAAATTTAGTAAAAAAGAATGTCGTCACCAAAGCCATAGAAATTACCAAAATTTCGATGTAAAGATTAAATCTAAAAGGTAACGGAAAAAACCAAATTACAATCAAAATAACCGGCAACAAAACCACCGTTGACCAAAATTCATAACGCATATTTTTTCGAATCCTTTCCAAAGGATGATGCATCTGTCGCTGTTTTTCCGGCGAAATCTCCGGCGTTTCGGAAACATCTTCCTTATTCCAAAGTGATTTAAGATTATCGAGTTCCATATTTTTGTTAGATGTTAGATGTTAGATGTTAGAATTGTCAGGCTGAAGCTCGAAGCCCACTTTTTTCTTTTGCCTTTTATCTTGTGTCTTGAATTAAATCTTTTAATTTCTCTTTCGCGCGATTCAATTTCACGCGTGCATTTCCCTCCGAGATTCCCATTTGTTCCGCCATTTCTTTCCCGGAAAAATCTTCCAAATAATAGAAGATCAGGGCTTTGTCGATTGGATTTAGTTTTTGGATGGCTTCATACATTTGCTTCAGTTTCAGCTCATCTTCCAGATTGTAATCTTCCTCTTTGATTTTATAAACCGAAACATCATCGTTCTGAATAAAGCCCCGTCGCTTTTCCGATTTCAAAAAAATAATCGCCGTATTCAAAGCAATTCTGTAAAGCCAGGTTGAGAATTCGGATTTACCTTCGAAGCTCGAAAAAGACTTCCAAACCTGATAAACGATCTCCTGAAAGAGGTCATTTTGGTCATCACGATTGTCCATATACATTTTGGAGATCTTGAAAATAATCCCTTTATGTTTATCAATTTTCGTTAAAAATTCTTTCTCAGAATCCATTCTTGCTTTAACTCTATCCGGTTAGTACAAATAAAAATAATTTGTTACAAAATAAAAATATTTTGGGCAGCTTTTCCGCCTTCCGTTCCCAATCTTTTTTGCAGACGATTTCAGTTTAAATAGAAATTGGTTACAAGCAAAAAAGGATTTCCACTC
>JAGNPP010000360.1 GCA_017989575.1 Chryseobacterium sp. | reverse complement strand
CGCCGAGTCATTCAATGCTAAAATAAAAAACTTCAGATTGCAACTAAGAGGTGTGCGGGATAAAGCATTTTTCTTGTTTAGGTTGTCTAAGCTTTTTGCATAGCCCCCAAGCTTTGGAATTGATCCGAACTTATTAAGACTTTCCGAAAAAAGGATGTAAACTTGAAACATAATTAAAACAAAAAACTCACAATTTACATTGTGAGTTTTTGTGAGCGCGTCAGGATTCGAACCTGAGACCGTCTGCTTAGAAGGCAGATGCTCTATCCAGCTGAGCTACGCACCCGAAGGTTTTTTTAAGTGATTCTCTTACTGAAACCGTTCCGATTGAAATCGGAATGCTCTATCCAGCTGAGCTACGCACCCATTTGTAATTTTTTCGAAAATTACTAAAAATTGTCGGGGCGGCAGGATTCGAACCTGCGACCTCCTGGTCCCAAACCAGGCGCGATGACCGGACTACGCTACGCCCCGAGTAAGTCATCTTGTAGTTGCGGAGAGTAAGGGATTCGAACCCTTGGAACCGTTTCCAGTTCGCTTGTTTAGCAAACAAGTCCTTTCGGCCTCTCAGGCAACTCTCCTTGCAGTTTCAGAGATATATTCTATTCCGTTATTGCGAGTGCAAATATAGGAGAGTTTTCTTTATCTACCAAAACTTTTTATTTATTTTTTTTCATATTTTTGAATGAAATTTAAACACAAAAACAACTACAATGCGTAATTCATTATATCTCACAACTTTAGGAATCCTTATCATTTCTTGTGGTTCACAACAAAAAACGGTAAAAAGTAAAACTCCTATCAAATCTACTACTCCAGTAGCGGTCGTTCCTATAAAAAAACCGGAAATCAAACAGGATGAAGGTGATTATTATAAAGTCAATATTGCGGATATTACCAAAAATGACAACACGATAAGTTATGGTTCTATCGTCAGCGCAAATCCTGCGGGCTACAAAGTGACAAAAAATTACTTCCCATCTATCGGTCAGAATTTCCGTCAACGCTATGTGATTCTACACTATACTGTATTGGATGATGAAAAATCCATCAACGTTCTCACACAACAAGGCGTAAGTGCACATTATCTTGTGAATACCTTGCCTGACAAGGAAATCTATCAATTGGTGGATGAAAACAAAAGGTCTTACCACGCAGGTGTCAGCAATTGGAGAAAAGATCAGAATCTAAATGATACTTCGATTGGCATTGAAATCGTGAATTTGGGTTACAAGACTGATTCTACAGGATACAGAGTTTTCACGCCGTTTCCAGAAGAACAAATCAAAAAAGTTGGAGCTTTGGTAAAAGATCTTGTCGTGAGGTACAACATTCCGCCGACTAATATCTTGGCTCACTCTGATATTGCGCCAACAAGAAAGCAAGATCCAGGTCCACTTTTCCCTTGGAAGAGATTGTACGACGAATATCAAATCGGGATGTGGTATGACGAAACTGCAAAACAGACTTTCCTCAATCAAATTCTGCAAACTGATTTTGCTACGCAGTCCAATTCGGCAGATTTTATCGTAAAAGCACAAATACAGTTGAATCAATTTGGCTATAACATTCCGCCCACTGCAGTTTGGGATAAACAAACGAAACAAACGATTGAGGCTTTCCAATTTCATTTCCGACCGAGCAATTACAATGGAATAATGGATACAGAAACTTGGGCAATTTTACAGGCTTTGATTCAGAAATATCCGCAAAAATAAATGTGTATTATTTTAAAAACTGAAAGATTAATTATAAGGCCCATTTCGGAAAATGATATTGAAAATGTATTTGAATTACAATCTTTAGAACAAACCTCCGAATTCAACACATCCAAACCGCCATCCAATATTAATGAAACCAAAATTAATGTTGATAAATGGATTGATGAAAACAATAAAGAAAACATCAAGCATTTTACATTTGCTATTGAATTGATTGATGAAGAAAAATTTATCGGATTAATTGGATTGCATCTAGGAAAGGAACATTACAAGAATGCCGAAGTTTGGTTTCAATTCGATTACAGATTTTGGAACAAAGGTTACGCAACAGAAAGCTTAAGAAAAATCTTAGACTTTGGTTTTGAAGAATTGAAACTTCATAGGATTGAGGCTGGTTGTGCGGTTGAGAATATTGGCTCATTCAGTGTTTTAGAAAAAGTTGGAATGTTTAGAGAAGCTCATACGAGAAAATTACTGCCATTAAAATCTGGCTGGTCGGATAATTATGGATATGCTATTTTATCCAGTGATGAGAGGAAATAATTAATAGAAAGTGTAATAATATATTTGAATTTCAATTTTAATGAAAATTATATTCTAAAATGAAAAAATACAACGCACAACTCATTTTTTCAATCTTATTTTTTATATTAATTAGTTCAAATCTATATTCACAAGAAACAAAATTTGATATTGTGGGATTTTGGAATTCTGTAGATATCTCAGAAAATCAAAGTAAAACGATTTTCTCACAGGATGAATATGTTACAATGACAATAAATGGCGAAGAAATAGATGGGAGAAAATTCATTATTCGTGGAGGGACAAATAATGGACAAAAAGCAGAGCTTAAATACAAAGTGGATTACAATGAAAACCCTATACATATAGATTTGATTGCTATTAAAGATAATCAAGAAAGGGGAAGAATTCTTGGAATTATTACTCCTATTAATAAAAATAAATTTTTGATGGCAATAA
>JAGNPP010000103.1 GCA_017989575.1 Chryseobacterium sp. | reverse complement strand
AAATGTTCCAATCGTGAACATTCTCCATCCAATGGCGATAGGTGTTTTTGAATTTCTCAGGATGGAATTTGATCTTATCATCCATCACAACATCCAAAGCTGGTTTTGCCATTTCTGACATTTTCAGGAACCATTGAACAGAAATTTTCGGCTCGATTACAGCGCCAGTTCTTTCAGATGTCCCCACTTTATTCAAGTAATCTTCAGCTTTTAGGAGGAGATCGTTTTTTTCTAATTCTTTGGCTATTTCTTTTCTAACGGTAAATCTTCCCTGACCTTGATAATGCATTCCGTGTTCGTTCAGAACAGCATCGTTGTCCATAGAATCGATGATCGGCAAGCCGTGTCTTTGTCCGATCTCGTAGTCATTGATGTCGTGAGCCGGCGTGATTTTCAACGCTCCCGTTCCGAATTCAATATCAACATAATCGTCCTCGATAATAGGAACTACTCTACCAACGATTGGAACTATTACGTTTTTACCTTTCAGATGTTGATATCTCTCGTCATTCGGATTTACACAAACGGCAACATCGCCGAAAATGGTTTCTGGACGCGTCGTCGCAACAGTTAAGAAATCCTCTGTTCCTTCGATTTTATATTTTAAATAATAAAGCTTTCCATTTTGCTCTTTGAAGATCACCTCTTCGTCAGAAATATTGGTTTGAGCTTCCGGATCCCAGTTCACCACTTTGTAACCTCGGTAGATCAATCCTTTGTTATAAAGATCAACAAAAACCTTGATCACAGATTTGGAAAGATTCTCCTCCATTGTGAATCTTGTTCTGTCCCAATCGCAAGAACAACCCAATTTTTTCAATTGTTCCAAGATGGTTCCTCCGTATTTCTCTTTCCATTCCCAAGCGTGCTTTAGGAATTCTTCTCTGGTGATATCTTTTTTGCTGATGCCTTCTGATTTCAATTTTGCTACAACTTTCGCTTCTGTTGCGATTGATGCGTGATCCGTACCTGGAACCCAACAAGCGTTGAAACCTTGCATTCTCGCCCTTCTGACCAAAACATCCTGAATCGTATTGTTCAACATATGTCCCATGTGAAGAATTCCTGTCACGTTTGGTGGCGGAATTACAATCGTGTAGGGTGGTCTATCATCCGGTGTTGAGTGGAAATATTTGTTTTCCAACCAGAAGTCGTACCATTTTTGTTCAGTTTCCTGCGGGCTATATTTGTCTGCGATCTGCATTTTGAAGTTTGTTTTATCTTAGTAATCTGCAAAAATAAGACAATGTAAAAAAATTTGAAGCACTTATTTAAATTATTTATAACTTTGTTATTCAAAAATTTAATTATCTAAAACAAAAAAATATGAAAAAGATTCTTGCAGGATTATTTATGACAGGAGCTATCGCTTTTGCATCTGCACAAACAATCTCATTTGATAAAACAACTTTCGACTACGGAAATGTGAAAGCTGGATCAGACGGACACAGATTTTTCACTGTTAAAAATACAGGAGACAAGCCACTTATTCTGACCGAAGTAAAACCTTCTTGTGGATGTACAACTCCAGAATGGAGCAAAGATCCAATCTTGCCAGGAAAAGAAACCAAAATTAAAGTTGGATACAACACAGGAATCAAAGGGCATTTCAATAAGTTGATTGAAGTTTATTCTAATGATCCTGCAAACAACAGATCTGTAATTTACATCAAAGGTAATGTAGAAGATTTGGCGGGTGTTGCTACAGCTGTAGTAGCTGAAAAAGCTGCTCCTGCAAACAAGGTAAGTGGTGGGAAATTTGATAAAAGTAAAGCTAAAAAACTGAGTGCAACTACTACAGTTGCACCGGCAAAATAATCCACCAACTTTTTATAAATCGAAACATTCTAAACTATTTGGAATGTTTTTTTTATTTTACACCAAATCAAAAAAATATGGACTACAATTTTTCCGATGATTTTCTAATAAAAGAAAAATCAAAATTCGAAATCAAGAAACATAAAACCAGTTACAAAGGAAAAATCAACAAAGAGGAAGCCAAGCAACTTCTGGGAACAGAAAAGGAAAAACTGAGACTGCTGCAGGAAAAATTATATGCAGATGGAAGTCAATCTCTTCTAATAATTCTCCAGGCGATGGATGCTGCAGGAAAAGATAGTTTGATTGAGCATGTTTTCGGTGGCGTGAATCCACAAGGTTGCGAAGTGACAAGTTTCAAAAGTCCAAGTACCAAGGAGTATTCTCATGATTTCATCTGGCGTCATTACATTGCGTTGCCGGCGAAGGGTAAAATAGGAATTTTCAATCGTTCCCATTACGAAAGTGTGTTGGTCTGCAAGGTGCATCCGGAATATAATCTTAGCGAAAAGACTTGGACAGATGTGAAACAATTTGATAAAAAATTCTGGGAAAACAGATTTGAAAGCATCCGAAATTTTGAAAAGCATCTTGCAAACAATGGAACAAAGATTATCAAGATTTTCCTGAACGTTTCCAAAGAAGAGCAGAAAGAAAGATTCCTAGACAGGATCAATGAAGAAGATAAAAACTGGAAATTTGCGGAAGGCGATATTACCGAACGAGGCTATTGGGACGATTATCAGAAAGCTTACGAGCGGGCCATCAATGAAACTTCCACAGATTCTGCGCCTTGGTTTGTGATTCCTGCTGATCAGAAATGGTTTTCCAGAGTTGCGGCAATCCAAATAATTATTGATAAGTTGGAAGAGATGAATCTCAAATTTCCCAAGCTGTCTGCAAAAGAGAAAAGTGCTTTAGCTGATTCTAAAGCGAAATTGGAAAACGAGAAGTAAATTTTAAAAACCTATACAATTTAAACCCTTTCAGAGTTTCAATTCAGAAAGGGTTTTTGAAAACAAATTCAATATTGATGCTTGTAATTTATATTATTCTTGGGGTTTTAATTGGTGGGATCTCAGTTTTCCTTGTGATGAAATCAAGTTCTGTCAGCAAGCGAAATTTCGATGAAGCCAATGAAAAACTGATTCGGGCACAGGAAAGTGAAATCAATTATCAACAAAAAATTGACGAGCTAAAACTTTCAAACCTTGAATTAATCAAAGAAAATTCATCAATCCAAAAAAGTAAGGAGGAATTGCTTTTCACTAATGCGGAACTCAACGCACATTACAAAAATCTGCAAGACAAGCTTGAAAATCAGAAAGAGGATTTCGAAAAACTACAGGAAACTACTCGGCTTCAGTTTGAAAAAACGGCGAATCAGATTTTAGAGCAAAAATCCGAAAAGTTCACGCAACTCAATCAAAATCAGTTAAAATTGATTCTTGAACCTTTTCAGGAGAAAATTAATGAACTGAAAAATACGGTGAACGAAACTTATGACAAGGAATCCAAAGAACGATTTTCTCTAGGTGAAAAAGTGCGTGAGTTGAAAGACCTTAATCAACAAATTTCCGAAGATGCAAAACAGTTAACTAGAGCTTTGAAAGGCGAAAGCAAAACGCAGGGAAACTGGGGCGAAATGATTTTGGAAAGTATTTTGGAGAAATCTGGATTAAGGAAAAATCAGGAATACTTTATGGAGCACGAACTCCGAGATGAAAAAAACAAAGCCATTTTTTCCGAATTTTCTGGCAAAAAAATGCGCCCTGATGCAGTTGTGAAATATCCGGATAACAGAAACGTCATCATCGACAGCAAGGTTTCTCTCACGGCTTTCGTGGAAATGTCGGATGAAACGGATGCTGAAATTTTTACCATCAAACAGAATCAACATTTGCAATCTGTTAAAAACCACATCTCGCAACTCAGCCAGAAAGCTTATGATGATTTTGACAAGTCTTTGGACTTTGTGATGATGTTTATACCAAGCGAAGCGGCTTATATTGCTGCTTTGCAAGCCGAACCCAATCTTTGGAATTTTGCTTATGACAAAAGGATTTTATTATTAAGTCCGACTAATCTTATCACGTCTTTAAAGCTCATTCAGGATCTTTGGAAGCGCGAACATCAAAACCGAAATGCGATGGAGATTGCGGACAGAGGCGCAAAATTGTATGACAAATTTGTAGGATTTGTAGAAAACTTGGAACGAATCGGGAAAAATATCGATCAAGCTAAAAACGCTTACAACGATGCTTTCAAACAGCTGAGTTCGGGAAATGATAATCTGATGATCCAAACTCAGAAATTGAAAAGTCTGGGAATTAAAAATAAAAAATCACTTCCTCAAAATCTGGAAAATGAAGATGGATTTTAGATGTGTAAAGATTTTATATCCTTAAAATAAATCCTAAAAATCAATAGGTTAAAGCAAAATCACAATTGTAATTTCAGTGAAGGAAAATAAAAAACCAAAGATTGTCTTTGGTTTTTTTGTTGAAAAATAGTATCTTGTGAAAATCAGAAATTAAAATTTTAATGCTAGAAAAAAAGGAACATCAGTACGAAAAAGCGGTTTTGGTAGGATTAATTACCCAAAATCAAAGCGAAGATAAACTGATAGAATATATGGACGAACTGGAGTTTTTGGCTTTCACAGCTGGTGCTACAGTTGAAAAACGTTTTACCCAAAGGTTGACTCAGCCAGATTCCAAAACATTCGTAGGAAAAGGAAAAATGGAGGAAATCCGTGACTATGCGAAAGAACATAAAATTGGAACGGTTATTTTCGATGATGAATTGTCGCCATCCCAATTGAAAAATTTGGAGCGTGAAATGGAAGTCAAAATCCTGGACAGAACCAATCTCATTCTCGATATTTTTGCACAAAGAGCGCAGACTTCTTACGCAAGAACTCAGGTAGAATTAGCTCAGTATCAATATCTTCTTCCGAGACTAACCAGAATGTGGACTCACCTTGAGAGACAAAAAGGTGGAATCGGGATGCGTGGTCCTGGGGAAACGGAGATCGAAACCGATAGAAGGATCATCCGCGACAGAATCACATTGCTAAAAGAAAAGCTGAAAATCATCGACAAACAGATGGGAACGCAAAGACAAAACCGTGGTAAAACGGTGCGTACGGCTTTGGTTGGCTACACCAATGTTGGAAAATCTACCTTGATGAACGCCTTGTCAAAATCTGATGTTTTCGCTGAAAATAAGTTGTTTGCAACGCTGGATACAACGGTTCGTAAAGTCGTGATTGGGAATTTGCCTTTCCTTTTGACGGACACGGTTGGATTCATCAGAAAGTTACCGACTCAGTTGGTAGAAAGTTTCAAATCGACTTTGGATGAGGTTCGTGAGGCGGATTTGTTGATTCACGTGGTCGATATTTCGCACGAAAGTTTCGAAGATCACATCAATTCTGTCAACGAAATCCTACAAGAAATCGACGCGCATCGCAAACCGATGATTATGGTTTTCAACAAAATTGATGATTTCACTTACGAGAAAAAAGATGAGGACGATTTGACGCCTGGATCCAACAAAAATATTTCTTTGGAAGAATGGCAAAAAACGTGGATGGCGAAGTCCAAATTTCCAACGGTTTTCATTTCAGCTTTAACGAAGGAGAACTTCCCAGAGATGAAAAAAATGATTTACGATGAGGTGCACAGGATTCACATTTCCCGTTTCCCATACAACGATTTGCTGTTCGAATATTTTGAAGACGAAGAGGAAAATTAATGAAAAAAAACATTGTCTTTTTCTTTTTGATGATTTCGGTTTTTGGGTTTTCTCAAAAATCGAATATTAATCTTGATAAGATTAAGAAAGAAATCCAAAATCAAGAGTCGATTTATTTCTACGAAAAGATGATCTACAAGTATCAGGCAATTCCAAAATCTGTGGATAGCCTGGAAGCTAAACATTTGTATTACGGCCGGAATTTCATTGGTAAAACCATCTCTACAAGTGATGATGATTTCAAAAAAATGCTGGAAGATTTTAAACAAGAAAAATATACAGAAACCGTTGTAAAAGCAAAAGAGCTACTGTCCAAAGACCCTACAAATCTGGATCTTCTGATGATAATGCTGCAATGTAACGACCGACTTCAGGATTCTAAAAACTTCGGATATTACCTTGTTCAGTTTCAGACACTCACAAAAGCTATTTTAGATTCCGGAGACGGGAAGAAAGAAAAATCTGCTTATCTCGTCAATTCTGTTGGCGACGAATATATTTTACTGAATGTCCTCCGAATTCCGATGGACGCCACAAGATCTTCCAAAATAGCAAAAGGCGGAATGTATGACATTTGGGAAAACAATGACACAACCACATATATCAAAGTAATCTATAATGACTTCTAACGAGGTTTAAAATTTATATTAAAAAATACAATTAATGGAGTTATATTACTCATTCTCAGTTCTTATCGTCTTAGCGGCATTTTTCGCCTATATCAATTACAGAGTTCTCAAATTGCCAAGTACAATTGGGATTATGGTCATCGCGATTATCGTTTCTGTAACTTTGGTAGCGTCTGGCGAAAATTTTTTGCCCAAAACCACTAGTCATCTTACCCAGCTGGTTCACAGTTTTGATTTTACCGAGGTTCTGATGGGAGCCATGCTAAACTTCCTGCTTTTTGCGGGAGGAATCCATATCAACATCAAAGATTTGAAGGAGCAGTTTGGCCCCGTTTTGATTTTTTCTACTGTTGGCGTTATCATTTCCACCTTTGCTGTAGGTTTTGGCGTTTATTATCTCTTGCCTTTGGTTGGCGTTCAGATGCCATTGATTTACTGTATTGTTTTTGGAGCGTTGATTTCACCTACAGATCCTGTTGCGGTTCTAAGTGTCCTGAAGCAGGCAAAAGTTTCCAAATCTCTTGAGACAAAAGTTGCGGGAGAATCCTTGTTTAATGATGGGATGGCGGTTGTTGTTTTTACCGTTGTTTTGCAAATCGCAATCGGGAAAGATATTGATTTGAATGTCGAAAACATCGGACTTCTTTTGCTACGAGAAGCGGGTGGTGGATTGCTTTTGGGGGTGCTATTAGGTTTTTCGGCGTCCAGGGCATTGCGTATGGTAGATGATTATATTATTTCTGTACTCATCACATTGGCAGTCGTGATGGGTGGCTATTTGATTGCCCGCGAAATGCATATTTCTGCACCTTTGGCAATGGTAGCCGCTGGTTTGTTTATGGGGAATTTCAGTGATAGTTTCAAAATGAAATCCGAAACGCAAGACTATTTGATTAAATTCTGGGAGTTGATAGATGAGATTATGAATGCTGTTCTATTCCTGTTTATCGGTTTTGAGTTGCTCTTAATCAAAGACTTAAATGAATATCTTATTGCAGGCGGAATTTGTATTATGATTGTATTGATTGCGCGTTGGGTGGCTATTTATGTTCCGACCAAGTTTATGTCTTTAAGGTACAGATTTAGTCCGCAAACTGTCAAAGTCTTGGTTTGGGGCGGAATCCGAGGTGGTGTTTCCATTGCATTAGCATTATCGATTCCTATTAATGAATACAGTCAGATTATCATCAGTATTACCTATTGTGTAGTGGTGTTTTCGATTATTGTTCAGGGACTTACGATTGCAAAAGTGGCCAATCCGAAGAAGATTGCAACAGAAGAACAAATAATGGAGAAAGAAATTCATTAATAAAATTTGAAGATGAAAATCATTGATGTAGAAAACTGGAAGAGAAAAGAGCATTATCAATTTTTTTCTGGAATGAGAAGTCCTTATTTCGGGATTGTAACAGAAGTAGATTGCACAGAAACCTATCAATTATCCAAAGACAGAAATGAATCTTTCTTCGCACACTATCTTCATAAATCTATGAAAGCGATTAATGCGGTGGAAGAATTTGGATATAGAATTGTAAATGAAGAAGTTATAGCTTATGATATTGTACACGTTGGTTCAACGATTGGACGAAATGATGGAACGTTTGGCTTCTCTTATTTCGAATATTCTGATGATTTTCAAATCTTTAAGCAAAACTTACAAAAAGAAATTGATGAGGTTCAAAATTCAACTGGATTGAGAATCAAAAATGAATCACTTCCGCCCAATCACATCAGACATTCCACGATGCCTTGGACGAGTTTCACGGGTTTGCTACATCCCACAGATTTCGACCCAAAAGAATCGATTCCTAAAATTGTATTCGGGAAATTCTCCGAGAAGAACGGGCGAAAAATGTTGCCGATTTCTATCGAAGCACATCACGGTTTGATGGATGGTTTTCATCTTGCGAAATATTTGGAAGCGTTTCAGAAGGAATTAAATTTAGAATAATGTCTTTAGCTCAAACAATTTCCAACGCTTTAT
>JAGNPP010000102.1 GCA_017989575.1 Chryseobacterium sp. | reverse complement strand
GCGGCGTTTCTTATTCTAAGATGTGGATTTTCTGCTTTCAGAGCTTCCCATTTTGTTTTTAAATCGTTAATTAATGTACTCATATTAATTTATTTTTGATTGTTTGTTTTCTTTAAACATTAAGTTTGTCATTCCGGAGGAATCTAAACTGTCGAGATTCCTCCGGAATGACAAATATTGCGTTTTAATTGTATTTTTATTTCTTGATTATCAATACTTTATATTCTCGTTTTACGGGTTCGCCGGTTTTGCTGATGATGAATTCTTCTTTGTCTGATTTTATCATTCTTTTGAAGTTGGTTTGAGAAATCAATTCTTCTACATCTTCATAATTGTACAATTTGAAATCTGCGGTGAAAGGCAAAGTTTTCATAAAATCTTTCTTCGCAAATGTGAGGACGAAACTTCCATTATTTTTGAGAACTCGATAGATTTCGTTGAAGAATTCTACTGGATTTTGCCAGAAATAAATGGTGTTGACCGTCATTATTTTGTCGAAACTTTCTTTTTCAAATGGGATTTTGTTTCCGTCGTACAATTGGAATTTGGCTTGAGAAAGATTTTTTTGATTGATGTTTTCAGCCTCGGTTTTCATTGTTTCAGAAATCTCCAAGCCTGTGTAATTGATATTCTCAGCAAAATCCAAAAGATAAGAAAGATGTCCAGCGTTGCCGTGACCGAGTTCCAAAACTTTTTCATTATCCTTCAAAATCAATGCTTTGATGGTTTCTTTGGTCATCGAAATATTGGTTTCGTTCATCATTCTGGCGATGTCTTTTCCAATTTCTCCCTCGGGATTGGCGAGGTTTTTTGCTAATATTTTGAGTTCTTGCTCTGTCATTTTCTTTAGTTTTTTTGAACACAAATTTTCTAATTATAATATTTCACAACTTCTCTACTTTCAAACAGAGAATCTTACGCAGCCCGACTTGAGTGGAGCTCTTTTTTGCATTGGGAAAAGCTTGGCAAAAAAAGCGGGAACGGAAGGCGGAAAAGCTGCCATAATTATTAATATTTTTAAAACTTCTATCCAAACAAAATCATCGTATTGTCATTCACAGGATGCTTGCAAATGGTGCAGGGAAAATTGTAAGCCTTGGAAATTGTCTCTGCTGTGAATACTTTTTCCGGCGTTCCGTAGGACAAAACTTCACCTTTTTCCATCAATAAAATATGATCTGCAAATTGTGCCGCAAGATTGAGATCGTGCAAAACAACGATTGCTGTATTGTTTTTTTGGGTGAATCTTTTTATCAATTCCAAGGTTTTATATTGGTGCTTAATATCCAGATTATTAAGTGGTTCGTCTAGGAAAAGTAAAGTATTTTCTATGTCATTATTCAACTGCGCTAGAACTCTAGCCAAATGAACGCGCTGTTTTTCGCCACCAGAAAGTGAGTTGTACTCTCTCTTTTGAAAATGAGAAACATCTGTTTCTGCCATTGCTTTTTCTGTTGAAATATGGTCATCGGAATGTGGTTGGGAATGGAAATACGGATAACGGCCCATCATCACAACATCTTTCACCAAAAGCGGAATATCCTGTGCATTGTGCTGGGAAAATTTGGCTTTGTGCTTGGACAATTCCTCTAAATTCCAGTCGGCAAGAATCTTGTCTTTGAAATGGATATTCTTTTTGTTATCGGTTTTGATTTCGTTGGCGAGAATATTGAGAAGGCTGGATTTTCCGGCGCCGTTTGGACCGACAATCGCCAGAAACTCACCGAAGCCAACTGAAACCTCAACATCTTTTATAATGCTGACGGTCTGACTTTTATAATTAATCTGATGACCTTTTATCATCTCAGTGTATTTTTAAATTTAATTAAAATAGCAATAAAAATAGGACCTCCAATCAGTGATGTCAAAATTCCGATTGGTAACTCAGAAGGCGCTACAATCGTCCTGCTAATCGTGTCTGCAAACAATAATAGAATGCTTCCACAAATGGCTGACAATGGTAAAATGAAGTGATAATCTGAACGGAAAAGCAACCTCAAAATGTAAGGCACAATCAATCCGACAAAGCCTATGGTTCCAGAAAATGCGACGCAAGTCCCAACCATTAATGCTGTTATTACGACAATTTGCTTTTTCAAAGTCTCAACATTGATTCCCAAATGTTCTGCATCTTTTTCGCCCAACATCATTGCATTCAAAGCTTTTCCTTTTGGTAAGATTATCAGATATGACAAAATTAGAACGATGGTCAAAATGATGTTTTTCGTCCAAGTTGCGGCGGCGAGACTTCCGAGATTCCAGAAAGTCAAGTCTCTTAATTGTTCGTCTTTTGAAATGTAAATTAGAAATCCGGTTATCGAAAATCCAATTGAAGTGATAGCAACACCGCTTAATAACATCATTACAACATTGGTCTTTCCGTCGGAAGTTGAAATTCTGTAAACGATTATCATTGCTAATAATGCGCCGATAAAAGCAGAAACGCCAACTAAGGAATTTCGGACAATCTCAGGCAAATACTCTTCGAATGTGTGCCCCAAAACAATGGCGATTGCAGCGAGCAAAGTTGCTCCGGACGTTAATCCAATCGCTTCACCTGTTGCCAAGGGATTTTTGAACATTCCTTGCAAAGTGGTTCCAGAAACAGCGAGCATACTTCCAATCAAAACTCCCATCACAATTCTGGATGCGCGAACTTCCCAAATGATGTATTTTTCACTAAGGGAAAGTGAAGTATCACCGTTTAAAAATTTCCAAAAAACCTCGTAAGAACTGGATTTTCCGAAATCGTAGACGCCGATATTCAAAGACAAAGCCATCATCAGCACTAGTAAAATAATACCGATGATGGCGTAAAATGTAAGACTTTTTGATTTCAAATTAATTAGACTTAGAGAATATAGACAAATAGATTATAGACAAAATTTTATTCGATTTCCCCAACCCTAAAGGGAGCGAACAAAATTATTTTGTGGATTCGATTAGTAGTTTGTTGAGACTCAATGCGGCTTCGCCAACTCTTGGACCGAAAGACGAGATTAAACCGCCATCTAAAGCAATCACTTTTTTGTTTTTTCCAGCGTTGGTCTGTGGAACGCCTGGCATTTTAAGCGCACCTTCGATGCCACCAGAACCTTCCAAACCCGTTGTGAAGAACAACAAAACATCTGGATTTGATTGTACAACTGCTTCCGGAGTCAATGGTTTGAAATCTTCGAAATCGTTGGCTGCGTTTTGTCCGCCAGCAATTTCGATAATGCTCGCCATCGGTGTGTTTTTGCCCCCAACCATCATCATATTTCCTCTTGCGTAGATGAAAAGGACCTTTGGCTTTTTAGCAATCGGCTGGATTTGTTTTACATCTGCGTCAATCTTGTCCAACAATGCCTGCTGATTTGTGTTTCCTAAAGCTTTTGCAACTTGATTAATCAAATTTTTGGTCCCATCTATCGTGAACTCTTGTTTGAACAATTCTGTTTGAATCTTTGAGGCTTTGATTTTCTCCAACAAATCTGGATTCACATCTTTGTCAGAAGCTAAAATCAAAGTTGGATTGAGTGCCATAACGGGTTCAATGGTCATCGAACGAACGTGGCCAAGGTTTTCTGCAGTTGCATCCAGCGTCTCTGGATATGTACTGGTAACATCTGTCCCAACGATTTCTTTCTCGTGACCGAGAGCTGCTACAATCTCTGTAACGCCACCGCTGATGCTGACAATTCTATGATTAGAAACAGATGTTTCAGTTTTTGTTTCTTCGTTGGTCGCAACTTTTGAATCGTCTTTTTTACAAGAAATTCCTGTTAAAAGGATAGCTGAAAGGACTGCTATTTTGATGTTTTTCATTTTTGTTTATTTGATTTAATTGATATTAAAGCGGCTTGTATTCGAATTGAGGAAAACCTCGGTAGTTTTGATCATCTTTCATTCTCAGAAATCGGATTTTGAAAAAGAAACCGTCGCTGTCTCTCAAAACATAAAATTTATTCGAATAAACCTCAGCACCATTGGTTCCTGTTGTGGTTCTCCAATTGCTTCCAATTGTTCTTTGGTCATTAATAACGAATTTACTTCCATCTACATCATCTTTCTTGAAATTGTTGTAGGCAGCTTCACCCTGTCCGGCAGCAGTTGTAACTTCATAAACACCTACTCCGCCCAAGATATTATGCAAAACAATATCTGGATAGATGTACGATGTGTCGAGATTATTGGCAGGATTCAGGGTGAGATTTGTAAATACGGTGTAGCACAAATCCCATTCTTTTTTCTTGGGTTGGATATTGGCATAAGTACCTGTCGTGAAGGAGAAAAATCTGTAATTATATTCTGTATCTTTTGAAATAATGAATTCTTTATGGCTTGTTTCGTCCAGATCCGCATACTGGATCTTGTAGCCTAAAGCGTATCTCAAGATTCTGATTTTTTTCCATCCTCGCAAATCACCAATATTGTAGATTGTGCCTGGACTTGGACTTCCTTCATAAACCTTGTGTCCCATATTCAATAGGTAAACATTGTTTAAATTATCATCACTACTAATTGGCGAAATACCTGTGGTTTGGTTTACAATATCGCCATTAGGATTATCAACATATTGGGCATTGTCTGTAAAGTTGGCAGCCTGCACAAGATCTTTTAAATTCTTAACCGTTTGAGAATTGACTGCATCTATGTTTGTAACATTTTCAATCTTTCCTACAGACATCACCAAGGAGCTATTCAGCATCACACGAAACTCATCTCCCGAGTAGAATCCTAAATCCCAAAGTTCTCGATGTGTAGAAGTTACATCACCAGAGCTCAAATCTATCCAAAACTGGTTGGCTTCTGTAGGATCCGCTTTTTCATTGAGAGTAATCACGCTGCCTTCGATGGGCGGAATCTTTACCGGAGAAACATCCTCGGAGATACAAGAAGTGAAAACCGAAAAAAATATGATAATTATTAAACTAAAATTGATGCTTTTTTTCATAATTAAAAATTAAAATTAAATCTTGCAAAATAACTTCTGCCATAGAACATTCTTTCTGCCGCACCTGTCGTGGCGTGTGCTCCCCCTGTTCCGCCGGATGCGCCATTGCGGACATCAGAAATATCAAAGATGTTGCGGACACCAAGGGTCAATGTGAAGTGATCTTTCCATATTTTCTGTGAAATCGAGGCATCCATCAATGAAAATGCATTTTGCCTTCCTAAAATATATTGTGTAACTCCTAGACTTTTGTCCTCCATTATTCTATAAGTCCTTCCAACACCTTTGTAATAGACTGCTAATGAAGTTTTGGTTTTAAGCAAATTATAATAGGCAGATGCATTGACTTCTGGTGAGTATTGATAGCTGTTATCCTGAGCTTGATTGAGATCCAACATCCTTCCCAAGACAGAAAATCCCAAGTTCACACCAAAATTTTTATTGGAAATTTTTCCCGAGATTGTATTGAGCCAAGACTCATAGCTGTCCACATTGATGTATTTGTATTGCAAAGGCGTCTCGCTGGTAATCGCCAGTTCAATGCGATCCTGAGTCTGTAAATATAATGAACTCACATCTAAGCTCCACTTGATTGGACTATTAGATTTGCTAAAGAGAGAGTAATATAACATTCCTGAGTATGAGTTTTCCGGCTTCAGATCACTGCTTCCTTGGATGTTGTGATTACTGTCCACCATATACGTAAACAATTCTTCGAAGGTTGGATTTTTGTTGGCAGATCCTACGATGGCTCGAAACTCCGATTGATCGTTGATAGCTTTTTTCAAAACCAATGAGAAGTTGGGTTTAGTTTCGAAAGTATCGGAAAAATTCATTCTAACGCCCGGTCTCAAAAACCAATTGGAATTGAGATCAAACTCTGCAGAAGCAAAAACGCTCAGATTCAAAACATCATTTACAACATTGTTATTATCAAATTTGCCAGCATCCATCCCAGCAAATCCTTTGGTGTAATCGCCTTCGTAGCCTAATTGTAGATTGGACTTGTTGGAGTTCAGAAAATTACTAATGGTTCCTCGGGAGTAGAATGTTTCTGCCTGATAATAAGTAGTCTTGTTTTCTCTTGATAACTCCTGAATAGCTGGAACATCAAAAAGATAATCTTCTTTTTTTCTAGATTGCTTTTGATAAGAAAAATCACCAGTAAATTTGGTTTTCTTAAATAACTCTGTCTGGATATTAAAGTGATGAAGCATCCTTTGTGTGAAGTAATCTCTATCCAAAGCCGTAAAAGTACGTTCGCCTGCACCAAGATCTTTTGGCACCAACAATGGATTGTAAAAATTGATCTCCTCCATCAGATAATCTGCTTTGTAGAAAAACTGTGTTTTTGGGGCAGAAAACCTCAGCATAAAAGTGGGATTCCATTGTTCTTTGGGTTGCCACTCGTAACCCCTTCTGCTATCTTGCAAGAAATAGTTTTTCCCTTGATTATTCCCCCAAAATCCCTGAAAGTCATTTCTGTTTATGGAAACATCGGCAAACCATTTGTCCGAAATATTATGTGAAATACCAAGGGATTGAATATGCCTTCCTTTGCCATAATCTACCCAATCATACTCTTTACCAACAGTTTCCTCTTGAATAAATCCTCTGATGTTCCATTTTTTATTGGAATTTTTTTTGGTGATAATATTAATAACACCTGCCACGGCATTGTTACCAAACTCTACACCCATAGAACCTTTTACGATTTCTATTCTTTCGATATTGTCTAGGCTCAGTTTTGTAAGATCGATGTTACTACCCAAACCTGTGTCTCCTACCACTGGGATGTTATCGACAAGAACCTTTGTATAATCTGCACCGAGCCCGAGTATGCTGGCCTTAGAATCTCCAGTATTTTTTTCTGGAATGATTAAGATGTTTAATGTTTGATTAAGAACTTCTGCAACATTATTTACTGCCATTCTTTTGATATCATCATTACTAATCACCTCCACCTTGTAAAGAGATTTTTTGATAGACTGAGGTGTATATTGCCCCGTAATGACTACTTCTTCAATATTTTTTTGATTAAGTGAGTCTTTTTGACCATAGGCAAAATTCAAAATTGCTAATGTTAAAAGGCTCATCGTTCTCTTCTTCATCTAAAAATAATTTTTGCGAAGATAAGATTTTATTTAGAATCATTAAAAACAATTTTGTACTTTTGTGGAATAATTCTAAATAACAATTTAAGTTTAATAATCTATATTATGAAAGCAAAACTATTTTTGGCAGCGTCTTTATTCGCAGTGATTGCAAATGCACAATTAACAACTATTGATGAAAACTTCGACAATTTCAACATTGGTAATGCGACTTTTCCGCAAAATGGTTGGGCAGCCATCATACCTCCGAATCCACAACCAAATCCACCAGCACCTATGATGCTTGTCGTGGCAAATGGTACAAACAGATCCGTTCAGGCTTATCCCGGAAACAGCTTCAGCCAACCACTATATATTATTACACCACAAATTGTAACACCAACAGGTGACAAAGCAATTTCTTTTGATACCAATTTGGTAGCATCTGCACCGGGAACAGCAGTTATTCAAATTGGTGTGACAAATAGCCAAACAGATATGGGCTCTTTTACAGCAGTAGGAAACCCTGTAACAGTGAATAGCTTCACCGCGGCAAATTTTAAAGTAAATGTACCTGCTACCGAAGGATCATATTTGGTCATCAGAATCACGCCTAGTTTGCCACACACAGCTGTGCAAATTGACAATGTGAAATACGACACTAACTTATCTGTGAACGATAATGCTTTCAATAATAATTTCAAGTTTGCTGTTTCTGCGGACAACAATTCATTAAGATTTGTTTCTAATGAGCAACTTTCCAACGCAAAAATTTACTCTTCTACTGGACAATTAGCTACACAGGGAAAAATCACAAACAATGCTTTGGACATTACAAGATTGAAAACTGGCGTTTATTTCATCGTGGTTGAAAACACAAACGGGCAATCTGTAAAATCAAAATTCATCAAGAAATAATTGAAAATTTCTTAACTATAAAACCAAAAGCCTTTTAATATTTTAAAAGGCTTTTTTGATGAACTTAACTTGATTATTTAAGGTATGATTTTTATCATTAATCAGAACAATTTAATTTTTAATCATTCTAAATAAAAATAAATGTATAGTTTTGTAGAATCATTCTAAATAAGATAATCTATTTAAAATTATGAAAACAAAACTATTCTTTGCTGCGGCATTATCTCTTACAGTGAGTCAAACTGTACTATCACAAAC
>JAGNPP010000359.1 GCA_017989575.1 Chryseobacterium sp. | reverse complement strand
AGATGAACGATTTTTCACCGAATGGCAACAGACGATGCAGGATTTGAATCTGGATTACACCTTATTTTTCCAACAGCTTGAAAAACTCACTTCAGAAATTAAAACCGATGATTTCAAAGATTCTTTCTACCGGAATCTGACTGAAATTGAATTTAAAAAATTATCAGATTTCATCGAAAAATATCGTGTAAGAAAACTTAAAAATAAAATCTCAGAAACGGAATCTTTGGAATTAATGTCCAAAACAAATCCGAAATTCATTCTCAGAAATTATCTTTTATTTGAAGCAATCCAAGATGCAGAAAATGGGAATTATGAAATGTTCTTCAAACTGAAAAACGCCTTGGAAAATCCTTACGAAAATCTGTTTCCGGAATTTAACAAGAAGCGACCTTCGAAGTATGATAATCAGACGGGAAGTAGTCAGCTGTCTTGTAGTTCTTAGTTGGTTTATGGCTTTTTGCATCTGGCTTTTAGCTTTAAAAAGATGTGTTTATTGGTTTTCAATAATTTTCTATCTTTGTTGTAGTCAATCTGTAACACAATGAATTTAGCATCCGAAAAAAGTGAAATCGTAAAGTGGGTCAATTCTTTGGAAAGCCCAGCTGTTATTGAAGAAATTAATAAAATCAGAAATAGAAAGTCTTTTGATTTTGAGAAGGAGTGGGAAAGAAGTATTTCTGGTGAAGAACTGAAAAAGCGAACTAAAGAGTACCTCAAAACCTTGCCTTGGAAAAAATAATTATCCAATATTTACCTGAGGTAGAAGAATATTTGAATGAATTAGCATATTTGCTTTTTCAAAAAGAATATTTTGGATTTATAGAAAACTCCTTTGATTATGTTGATGAAATTGTTGATTTCATAGAATACAATCTTCCAATTTTTCCTTTCAAAAAAACGCCTGAAAATCTGTCCCAACTCGGTTCGAAATATATTTTCTACAAAGCCAATCACACCACAACTTGGTATATATTCTTTGAAAATTTAGAAAATCGCCACATCGTTACTTACATCACCAACAGTCATTCTGAGATTGTTCAGCATCTTTAGTAGTCCAAACGAAAATCATTTCTCTATTTTTGCAAAAATATCTCAAGTTTGAAACTCCTGAACAAATTTTTATCCTTTCTGAAAATCGTTTTTCCATCCACCAAAACAGAAGCTTTTATTTTTCTGTTTTTCGTGGTAGTTTATGGTGCCAATGCGTGGTCAATTGCGGAGAATTTTAGCATTATTTATGACGATAGAATTCCGTGGGATGGCTATTTTAGTTTTGATAATCGGGCGATTGTCCAGACTGGTGGCGGTTTTGAGAGACATCCGCTTTCCAATTATTTTTTTGATGTTGTGCGGGATTTTGCATTGTGGATTTCTGGGAATCGTTATAATTCAGATTTTCGGTTGGTTTTGGCTTTGTTATCAACGATTGTGATTAGTTTGGCCAATGTTCAGATTTTCAAATATTTGAATAACATTATCCAACTTCCGCTCAAAATCAGTCTGTTGATTTTGGCTTTTTATGGCTTATTTGTGACCAATATTCTGTTGAGTTTCACGCCAGAAACTTACACTTACACTTTGCTTTTCCTTTCGGTTTTCAATTATTACTCAGCGAAGAAAATTAATGAAGACAAATCAATTTCATTTGGAGCATCAATTTTAGGTTCTGTTTTCATCGGTGGTTTGACGATCACGAATATTGTCAAAGTTTACATTCCGTTTCTATTTGAGAAAAAAATCTTTTGGAATTGGAAAAAAATCGGAATTGCAGTGTCGAAAATGGCAGTTTCTGCGGGTGTTTTCATCTTTTTATTTTTGTTGAGACTGGATTTTAATGTTCAGAATTTCCTCAACAAAACTGGGGAGCAATACGACAAATTCTCAAAACCGAAAGTCACGCCTCTTTGGGATATGATTTCTTCTTGGTTTCTGGGCGGAAATATTTTGTTCTCCAATTATGAGATTCGAGATTATCACAACAAGGACAAAACCTTTTACTACAAAGCGTTGTTTATGGATGTTTACTCGTCCGTTGTTCCTTATCTTTTCGTTGCAATTATTTTATTAATGACAATTTGGGCTGTTTTCAAAAATCACAAAAACAAATTGGTTTGGATGCTCGTCATCACGTTTTTGTTTGATGTTTTGATTCATTGCATATTGAAATTCGGACTTCATACGTCTTACATTTACGGTGGACATTTCGTTTTCGTCTATCCGCTTTTGATTGGCTGGTTGTTTTTCAGTTTTAAAGAAAGGAAATTGCCACTCACATTTTTGTACGGCACATTGTTAATTCTGACCGTTTATCTTGGCTTCACCAATTTTTACAGAATGTCCGAGTTTTATCAATTCCTCGAAACTTATTACAGATAAAAAAAGCGATTCAGATAGTTCTGAATCGCTTTGAATATAAATTAAAATTAAGAAAATTAGTTCTTAATGATTTTCTTGGTAATCGCTTTTCCGTTTTCCGGTTGGATGGTCAAGAAGTAGATTCCTGTGTTCAAGTTTGAAATATTAATGCTGGATCTATTTTCTGTCGATAGCAACATTTGTCCTGATGCATTGTACAAGCTCGCTTTGAACTTCGAAATGCTTTTGTCTAATTTAATATTAATGAAATCTTTAGTCGGATTTGGATAAACATTGATTCCGGATTTAAGATTCTCAAGGTCAGAATTTCCCAAAACTTCAAGGCTGATTT